>CACYDA010000265.1 GCA_902773095.1 uncultured Lachnospiraceae bacterium
TCTGGCTTCTTTTTGTAAACTTGTTTCATATTACTTCTTTATGATTATATCATCAATCAAACCATATTCCTTTGCTTCAGCAGCAATCATCCAATGGTCTCTCTCACAGTCTTCCAGAACCTTCTCAAGAGTCTGACCAGAATTCTCTGCAAGAATACCACAGAGTTCATTCTTCAAAATCTTGATCTGTTCTGCCTCAATGAGAATATCGGTTGCCTGACCATGAGCACCACCAAGGGGCTGATGAATCATAACCCTGGAATGAGGAAGTGCAAAACGATGGCCCTTCTCACCACAGGAGAGAATGACAGCACCCATAGATGCAGCCATTCCAACACACTGGGTGGTGATAGGTGCAGAAATATAGTTCATAGTGTCTATGATTGCAAGACCATCATAACAGAGACCACCAGGTGAATTGACCATCATTGTGATTTCTTCATCACCCATGCTTGCCAGCCACAACAACTGTGCATTGATAATGTTTGCCACATCTGAATCAATCTCTGTTCCAAGGAAAACGATCCTTTCCTGCATAAGTCTGGAGAACACATCCATCTGTGTGACATTCATTTTTCTTTCCTCAAGGATAGTTGGATTAATGTATCCAGCATTAAACTTTGATGTGTAACCACCCAAAGTCATAGAAGACACTCTTTTGTCAAGTGCAAATTTTTCAAAATCTGTCATATATTTAATTTTAAGAATTTACCAATCTAAATATAACAAAAAAGAGAATGACTTTCATCATTCTCTTCAGATTTTTTTACTGTCTTGGAAAAATATATTTCTTCCTTGTTGTGGCAACTATTGTAAATATCAGATTACCCCACTTATCTTCTTTGAAACCACTTGCGTGTTTATTTACAAACACATAGTTGTTTTTCAATAATTTGTTTATATATCCTACAACCTGTAATGCAAAATTGGAATCAGAATCACTTGGATATTTTACCAACTCTTTTATGGTAAAGGTAAACCTTACATCATTGTCACGATCTGCGATAAGTCGTCTCTTACATCCTATTATCTGTCCATTTGGTCTGATGGTCACATATGGCATATTTACCACAAAGACATCACTCAACTCACAGAACTTATTAAAAGTATTAGATATTACTTTCTTTATATCTACACTCTTTGTTTCCTCTTTGGGTTCATCTACCGGGAAATCACCTTCCAGAGCTTCATCATCTTCGGTGGTTTCATCATCTTCTTTAATTTCAGTTGGTGATTCCTCTTCTGTTGACAATTCTTCCTGTTCATCATCAATACCTCCATCTTCATTCTGAATCAGTTCATTGTCATCACCAACTTCATCATTTACAATAATGGCAGGTTCAATTGTGACTGGTTCAACAACTTTAGGTTCAACAATTTCAGGTTCAACAACTTCAGAAACTTCAGGTTTGACAGTTATGACAAAGGAGTTATCTCTTAAGCTGATATTTTCAATGTCATAATTTGATTTATTTGAACTGCCACTTGTCACACAGGCAATATCAAATTTCTTGAATCTACCTGTATCCAAGTCCATCAGTCTTTTTTTCCACCAATTTGTTTTCTCAATGAGTATTTCATTTGTCGTTCCATTCTTTAACTCATTGAATACATCTTTCTTTAGAGCAAGATTTAAAATATTTTCCATATATTAATTAAGTAAAAACATGTTAAACATTTTCTTCAAATTCAGCAATAGGTTCTTCTACAGGTTCAACCTTTTTCTTTCTGCTTTTCTTTGGGGCTGGTTCTTCAACAATAAGTTCTTCAGCAGCTATATCTGTATTTACATTCAAAAGCTTCTTTAATGAATTAAGTTCCCTTTCAATCTTTTTCTTTTCAGATATAGCTTCCTTCAGTTCTTTATTAAGTCTCTTATTCTCTAACTGATATTTCTCTTTTTCAGCCTCAAGATTATTAATCATTTCTCGAATAGTCATAATCAATAGGTTTAATTATATTAATATATTTATGGGGATTATCTATTCATCCTCATCATCTTGAATTGTAGTATCTTGATAATCACTATCTTCTTCTTGATTTCGAATCTCCCTTACAACAAGAATAATGGTTATAAGACCAATGTAAAAAACAATTAAAAACAAGATTAAGACAGAGACAATCAAAGGTATGAATGTCATAAAGAGACTTATGTTCACATCACAAGTGTATTTGATTAATATTAAAAATATAGTTAACCAAAAACCAACTCTTAAAAAGTCAAAATTAAATGAAAATCTTGATTCATCCATAATATTCTTCTATGTTAAGTTTACTATTTCTATTTATATAATCTGCCAGTATATGTCTGTGACAGAACTTACCAGGGGCTTCCCAGCATAATAAAATTACATCATCGCCAAAGGTGTGGATTGCCTTAAGTATATTCCTGATACCAATTTTATCCAACTGATCCAGGTAAAGACTGGTGTATTCCATCTCATCAATTTCACCA
>CACYDA010000266.1 GCA_902773095.1 uncultured Lachnospiraceae bacterium
AAATATGCCTAAAATTCAGATGTCTTGGAGACTTGCGGATGGATTCTTTAATATTAAAATGGAAGGCAATGAAGAACCGGAGATTACTACATTAGTATTAAAGCATGGAGAATCAATTTTTGATTTTAACTTTGCAGAAGAGTCAGATGGAACAAAGCGCCTGTTTGATTTGATAGATATGCTCTTAACTAAGAGAGAGGATACACTGTTTGTGGTGGATGAGTTAGAGCGAAG
Organism: uncultured Lachnospiraceae bacterium; assembly: GCA_902773095.1. Lineage (GTDB taxonomy): Bacteria > Bacillota > Clostridia > Lachnospirales > Lachnospiraceae > Bovifimicola. The sequence goes on from CACYDA010000266.1 coordinate 235, forward strand.
CTTGCATCCAAAGCTGACAGAGCATTTTCTTGAATTATTCATGCAAGCTCACGAGGGAGAGCGTATGCAGCTTCTCTTTACAACTCATGAAGATACAATTATGGACCAGGAGCTTTTTAGAAGAGATGAGATATGGTTCGTGGAAAGAGATGCTAACAATGCAAGTGCAATCTATTCACTTGATCGATTCAAAGAAAGGTATGACAAGAAATTAAGCAAGGCCTATCTCGAAGGAAGATATGGCGCTATTCCTGTGTTTAAGCAGTTTTCCTTCCGAAAGGAGGAGTAGCTATGCCAATTCATACTTATACAAATTGGAATGTTAGACCTTCGGACGCAGAAGAACAGATAGAGCCATTTAGAAAGTACTTCTTCATCTGTGAAGGAGCTAATACAGAAACATTCTATTTCAGGAAACTAATTGATTTAAGAAAGACCTTAAACATTCATCCATTAATTGATATTCGTCTAATGGAAAAGACAGAAGAACATAGTAATCTTTCTTATCCGAAGCAATTGATAGAATTTGCCGAAACATTGAAAGATGATGAATCACTGGATTTTGATAAGGAACATGATAAGATGATTGTCATTTTCGATGCTGATATATTTGAGGAAAAGGTATCGGGATACGAGGACCTTATCAAAGAAGGTGAGAAAAGCAATATTATCGGAATTACCAATCCTGGATTTGAAGTCTTTTTGCTACTGCATATTGAAGGGGCCTACGAAAAGTATATCATGGATAATAATGATAAATATTTTGAACTTGACGAGAAGAAAAGATACAGACATCCATATAATGTGCTGCTAGAGGCTACAGGAATGAATTCGAAGAAGAATAGTAAGATTGGTGATTTGGCAGAGAATGTGACTGTTGCAATTGAGCAGGAAAAATGTATCAATCAGGATATTCATAATGTAAAGGGCGTAGTGTCTAGTAATATTGCAAGTATTATTGAGGGGATATTTTCGGATAGACCGTAGATAACAAGAATAGTATGGATTTTATGACAAGTAATACAATTTTTACTTTTAAGGAAATATTTATTAGGAAGAAGCTGTGGTAAATGATAAATACAAAATTTGAAAATGGTGAATATGTGTGCGGAAGTGGACAACTAAGCTATCAAGCTGTATTGAACGATTTTCTTAATGCGAAAAAAGTAAGAGTGATGACGTATAATATATCTAAGCGAAATTATCGAAATGAGTTGATTGATGCTTTGAAGAAGTTGCCTGAAGGGACAGATGTTCAGATTATTACTAATATTCCATCAAGAATGCAATACTATGCTAATTCGCCAAAAGGACAAAGATTTAAGGATAAATATAAGGAAACATTTTTGGCTTATTTGGATAGACTTAATCCTGAACATTTCGAATCCAATCCTATTGTAGGATTTAATTTTAATAATCACGCCAAAATAATTGGAACTGAAAATATTTTATATGTTGGCTCGGCAAATTATTCGGATGAAAGTGCCGGAAATATTGAATCGGGTGTATTGATTAGAGATAAGGATAGTATTGAAAAGATTTATGATGAAACTTTCTCAATGTATATGGATGAATCAGTTCCATATTTTGACGATGATTTTAATATGTTTAGACTGTTTGTTATTTGCATGGAAGGTAAATTTACTAAATGGTGCGAAAAATTTGAGAATGATGTTACATTTATTTTGGCTGAAACGGGGATGCGTTATATAAGAGATGAAATATTCTTTGATGTAGATGATTTACAACAACTAAATTCTGACATAGATGAATTAAACAGGTTTACAATTCTTCTTGAAAATACATATTCTGAATCTGATGAGCAATATAATAGTTTTGTTGAGAGTGTCGTGGGAAGATTTGAAGAGCTATCTCTTGATTGGTTGGAATCGGTAACGATAACCGATTCTCCTTTTTACGATTTTTTATCATTGAGCGATGATGATTTTGTTGATGAATATTTGGCTGAGGATCCAGATGCATATGATGAAGGATTAAATGATAGTGTAGAGCGAGCTATGGATGCAGCAAGAGATAAAAGGGAAGAATTGAAAGAATATGTAGAAAAAGATATTTTGTATATGCATGAAGAATTTGAGAAGATTATAATAATACTTAAAAAAGTGCATAATGAAAGTTTAAAGTATTCTAATAAATGGATAATTCAAAAAGTGGATAACACATAATAATTAGTGAATCTGATTAATATGAAGATTGGAAATGGATAAAAGTACCCTTAACTTTTCTTCAAGACCGTAACTAAATAAGAAAAAATATAGAAAAGTGCCGAGAAATCGGCACTTTTTTGCTTGCAGTATTGGTGTTTTTGTGATATAATTTAGTTATGCACATAACTAAACGCGAGGTGAAAAAATGATTAGAAAAGATGTTCTTGTAAAACGTCCAGAGGGGACGAAAATATATCGTCAAAGGAACTGTGAGTATGTTTATCATGTGACTGGAAGTGAGTATAAAAAAGATAAGCGGTATGTTGTGGAAAAAAGAGTCTGCATTGGAAAAATGGTGGATGACGAAAATATGAATCCGAATGACAGCTTCTATCAATACTATGAAATAGTTGGTGGAAATGATGAAGAAGCACCTGCTTTTTCTGATGCACTTCAGGTGGGGGCTTCCACGCTCATCTTTAAGGTTATGGAGGAATTAAAGATAAGCGAACTGCTTGAAAGTATTCATGGAGAAACAGATGCCAACCTCATAAAGGATCTGGTCAGCTATATGATAATCAGGCAAACAAGTACGATGCAGCATTATTCAGATTTTGTGTGGGGACATCTTGTAAACTCGGAAAAGAAATGGGACGATACAAAAATATCGGATTTTTTTAAGAATGCGGTGGATTATGCACAGACAGAACTGTTTGTATCAAAGTGGAATGAAATACAGCCAGAGCATTCAGAGATATACATCAGTTATGACAGTACAAATATGAACACAAAAGCAGATGGTGTTGATATGGCAGAGTATGGACACGCAAAGGAGGACAGTGATATTCCACAGGTGAACATCAGTTATGCTGTGAATCATAAAGATGCAACACCGCTGTTTTATGAAATGTATCCGGGAAGTATTATAGATAATACCCAGTGTACACATATGGTAGACAGAGCGAAAGAATACGGATACAAAAATGTGGGACTGATACTGGACAGAGGGTATTTTAGTATAAAGAATATCCGGTATTTTGATGCAAAAGGTTACGATTTTTTGATGATGATAAAGAATAACAGTATATTAGTGAGGGATATGTTGAAGGAAGCAAAACTTCCTTTACTTACAAAGGCGAAGTACTATCTGCCGGAGCATGATGTTTATGGTCAGACAAAACAGGGGACAATAGGGGATGACATAACAGTCAGATATTTTCATATTTACTATGACAATGTCCGGGCAAGCCAGGAAAAGAATGAGTATTTGAAGCAGCTGGTAAAGAAGGAAGAGCATCTTCAAAAAAAGGTGAATGAAAAAATCAGACGGAAAGAAGATATGGTGGCATATAAAAAGCTGTTTAAACTAAAATATGACAATAACGGATATCTGGAATCATACAGTAGAAACGAGAATGAGATACAGAAAGAGATCGATAAACTTGG
>CACYDA010000267.1 GCA_902773095.1 uncultured Lachnospiraceae bacterium
GTTAGAAGAACAGCGTGTGTATGTTCAGACAAAAAAGTACGTGGAAGAGGAAGCGAAAAAGCTTGGATTCGTGTATCCGGATGAAATTATTCTTAAACCGTTGCCAAAAGATTGAGATTAACTTCTTAAAACAGTTTAATTACATCAAATCGACCGGAAAAACTTTTTGATAGTGAAAATGTCAAAAAGTTTTTTTTATTTGAACTTTCGTTTGACAAAAAAAATAGGAGCCTGCCATTATAATAACCCGCAAATGAATTTGCACAAAGCAAAAAATAAAGCAAATAGAATGGAGGATTATTATGAATAGCAGTGCAACAAAAAATGAAATGACAAAAGGGGAAACAATAAAAAAACGAAATCTTTTTAAAAGAAAAAAAGAAGATAGGAATAAGAGTATGATGGGGCGTATTTTTGAAAATCCCAAAACATTACGAATGTTATTACTAAATATCATAGGGATAGCGCTCTCAGGGATTCGGATCAATGGATTGAATCCGGTCGGACTTGGTTATTTTGCAGCTCTTAGTATGGCAGAAAATTCGCCGGTTGCCTCTATTGTGGCATTTGTGGGAGGAATGTCAGGAAGATTTGGTATGGTTGATCTATTAAAAAATGCAGCAATCTTGTCAGCGACATTGATCCTGTTTAAAATCCTTACCATCGGAAAAATGAAACTTGGTGATCATGCAGCAGCCTTGCTCATAGGTGGGATGGCCTTATTAATGGAAATAATGGATTACATAATGTCAAACCCTTTAAGGGGTTCTTACAGACAATTCGTCTCAAATATGATGATTATGACATCTTTGTCTATTCTTTCGGGTCTTTTGTGTATCATATTTAAAAAAGCAGCAGATTCACTGATCATTGGTAAGAGGATTTTTTCAAATGATGAAATGATGGGATTTGCCATCATGGCAGGTGTGTTTCTATATAATACCTACACAAATCCGGTGATACAGCCGGTATATGCAGCCATCATGGCGTTTTTTATCGTTTTGTATGCAGCGTATAAACATGGTATCGGAATGGGAGCCTTGATGGGGATGGCATGTGGAATACCGCTTAGTATATGGAACAGAGAGACGGATTATCTTTCGATGATCTGCATCATGGGAATTCTGGTGGGATTGTTCCGGGAACTGGGAAAGTTTGCAAGTGCTGCCACAATGTTAATGGTTGGGAGTATCAGTTTCTATTCTGCATTCCAAGAGGTTGCATCACAGAACAGCATGAATGATATGATGAAAGGCATGCTTGGAGCAGCAGTCATCTTTTTGATGCTTCCGAAGAGCATTATTTACAGATATGAGGACAATGAAAATGAGAATAAAGAGGAAAATGTCAAGATGTTGTTTGAGGAAAGACTGATGAATATTGCAAGAATATTTGAACAATTGTCAAAGAGTGTATTTGGGGGAAACAATATGAAAGAGGTATATGAAATTGAAAATGGAATGTTGAAAAGTATGAGTCAGGGAAATTACGTATTTCATCAGGATGAGATGGAAAGACAAATATGGAATAACAGAATTCATGAAAGTAAAGCGATGATGTCTGAACAATTAGAACAGATTTCCAAAGTAATTGAAGATTATTCCAAACAAATCTATAATTTTGTCAAGATTACCCAGGAACAGGAAGAATACATAAGGCACAGGATGAAATTGAAAAAGGTCAATCTGGATAAGATTGTAGGACTTGAAAGTACCAAAAACAGAAAGGAATACCTTGTCACTGCCAAATGTGACAGGAGATTTACAGTAGGAAGCAGAGAAATTGCACAGATTTTAAGCGAAACATTTGGAAAAAAATTTGTTCCATCTAAAAACTGCAGAAAATTGATCAGTACGGAGTATACAACCACTACCTATGTGGAAGAAACGAATTTTACTGTGCGCCATGCTTCGGCAAAAAAGGCACGTGGGGACAGTGGAATATCCGGAGATAATTTTTCACTGAAGGAACTGGAAAATGGGCATCTTCTAATGGGATTGTCAGATGGAATGGGATACGGCGCAAGTGCCTGTATAGAGAGTGAGACGGTCATTGAACTGTTAGAACAGCTGCTTGATAGTGGATTTGATGCAGAATGTGCATTGAAAATGATTAATTCTGTGATGGTGATGAATTCTGCCGAAGACCATCCGGCAACATTGGATTATGGAGTGATCGATCTTCATTCGGGAGTATGTGATATCGTCAAGATTGGAGCAGCGGCAACGTTTGTGAAGCGCGGTAATTGGGTCGAGACCATAAAATCCACAACAATGCCTCTCGGAATATTTTCTAAGGTTGACTATGATTCTACAAGAAAAAAACTGTATGATGGAGATGTGGTCATCATGGTATCAGATGGAGTGATCGATGCGATCGAAAGTGAAAATAAAGATGAAGAATTGGGAAAAATCATCAGTAATATCCATGACTGCAGTCCGAAACAGATGGCAGAAGCAATCTTGCAATGCGCGATTGGAGGGAAAACAAGGCTGTCAGATGATATGACAGTACTTGTCACTGAAATATGGGAAAACGAAAGAAAAGCAGCGTGATATGAAATTTTTTCTTGCTTATTTTGCAAAACTAAAGTAACATTATGGTAAATTTGACTAAGTTAAATGAAAGAGGATGTTATGTCTGAGTTGGAAAAAGTAAGAAGTTTTATTCATGAAAATCATATGGTTCATAAGAATGACAGCGTCATTGTGGGTTTATCCGGTGGCGCTGATTCTGTATGTCTTATTGACATTTTACATAGACTGAAAGATGAAATAGGATTTGATCTGACAGCGGTTCATGTCAATCATGGGATCAGAGGGGAAGAGGCCGTGCGTGATATGAAGTTTGCGCAAAGTGTGTGCAGAGAACGAAATATCCCGTGCCTTTGTGTAAGCTATGATATCCCGGCTTTTGCAAAGAAAAATAAACTGTCAGAAGAAGAAGCGGGAAGAATGAAGCGATATGAAACATTTGAACAGGTACGGTCAGATTTGATTCAGAGAAAAAAAGAGGTGGGGGATACAGATGCAGTGGAAGGATCCGTTAAAATTGCAGTGGCACATAATTCGGATGACAGCGTTGAGACATTTCTTCACAATCTGTGTCGTGGAAGCAGTCTTTCCGGAATTGTGGGGATTAAGGCAGTAAATGGTAATCTTATACGTCCCATTCTGTGCCTGGCAAGAGAAGAAATTGAGAAATATCTTTCAGACAATCAAATCCATTATATGAATGATTCCACCAATTTCAATCTTGATTATACAAGGAATCGGATTAGAAACAAACTCATACCCTTTCTTCGCGAGAATATAAATGAAAAATCGAAAGAGCATATCATGCAGACGGCAAAAGATATTTATGAGGCAGATCAATATATTGACGGGCAGGCGCAAAGGTTGTATCAAGCGATTTTTATGGAAGAGGAACACTGTATTTATGCAGATAAGAGGGAAATCCTGCAAGCGCAGAGTATCTTACAGAAGAGAATTGTAAGAATGGCAATGATACAAATAGCAGGAAACAAAAAGGATATTACGAGACGTCATATTGAAGATGTCATTGAATTGTGCAGCAAACAAAGCGGAAGAATGATCACACTTCCTTATGGTATGATCGCAAAAAATGAAGGAAGTCGTTTGATTTTAGAAAAAAAGTCTGAGAAAAAAACTGAAAAAGAAATGATTCGTACTGTGCAAGGTAGTACCATCGGAAAGGAAGAAATCACAATCGACCTTAGCTTGCCGGGAGAATATCAGTATGGAAAATATAGGATTAGCATTGCGCTGATTGATGTGGAAAAAGAAAAAATAAATATAAAAATTTTGAAAAATAATTTAAAAAATAACGAAAAAATATATACGAAATGGTTTGATTGTGATAAAATATGTAATACTGTGCAGATAAGAACAAGAAAAACAGGTGATTATATCACAGTGAACAGTGATGGTGGAACTAAGAAACTCAAATCTTATTATATCAATGAGAAGATTCCGGCAAGTGAGAGAGACAGCATCGTGTGTGTGGCAGATGGTCACCATATTATGTGGGTCACCGGATACAGAATCAGTGAGCATTATAAGATTACTGATGAGACAAAGAAAATCATCAGGATAACCATATGTGAAAAGGATGAACCAGTATGAATTATAAAATCGTTCCGTTGATATCGGAAGAAGAGGTTAATAAGAGGATTGGTGAGATTGCACAGTGTATCAGCAGAGATTATGCCGGTCAGGATCTACATGTGATTTGTGTGCTGAAAGGCGGTGCATTTTTTATGTGTGAGCTTGCCAAGAGAATAGACCCGGGAATCAATGTGACACTGGACTTTATGGCAGCTTCAAGCTATGGAAGTGGAACCGATAGCAGTGGTATTGTAAAAATTATTAAAGATTTGGACGAGAGTATTGAAGGCAGGAATGTAATCATAGCGGAGGATATCATAGACTCCGGAAGGACATTGAAAAGCCTGACGGAGCTTTTATGGAGTAGAAAACCTGACAGTCTTGAAGTATGTACATTACTTGATAAACCTAGCAGAAGAGTTGTGGATATGAATGTTAAGTATGCATGTTTCACAGTTCCTGATCAATTTGTGGTAGGGTATGGTCTTGATTATGACCAAAAGTACAGAAATCTCCCGTACATAGGTACTGTGGAGTTTGAGCGAAAGGAGGATTTTAAATAATATGAGACAGACAAGAGGAATTGGAATCTATTTTATTCTTATGATTCTTATCGTGCTTGGACTGTATTATGCAGTTTTTCGTAACAAGAATACAGATAATTACACATACACTGATTTTGTAGAAGATTACGAGGATGAGAATGTGGCCAAAATAACGCTGTATCAGAATCGTGAGGTTCCAACCGGTAAATTAGTGATTAAGCTGAATAATGGTGATAAGCACAGTATCAATGTGGCAAGTTCGGCTGATACAGAAGAACGGTTGATTGAGATGAAGGCAGATTACAAAGTAAAGAAGGTAAAAGGGGAAAATATTTTCCTGACTATACTGCCTTATATTGTAATGCTGATTATAGCAATCATCTTCCTCAATGTGCTTACTGCTCAGGCTGGTGGCGGTAGCGGCGGAAAGATGATGAATTTCGGTAAGAGCCGTGCGAGACTTGCAACAGATATGAATAAGAGAGTGACGTTTGAAAATGTTGCAGGACTTCATGAAGAAAAAGAGGAATTGGAAGAAGTTGTTGATTTCTTAAAAGAGCCTAAAAAGTATCTTGATCTTGGGGCGAGAATTCCGAAAGGTGTAATACTGACAGGACCTCCGGGAACAGGTAAGACATTGCTCGCCAAAGCGGTGGCAGGTGAGGCAGGCGTGCCGTTTTTCAGTATCTCAGGTTCAGACTTTGTGGAAATGTTTGTCGGTGTCGGTGCATCAAGAGTAAGAGATTTATTTGCAGATGCTAAGAAAAACGCACCATGTATTGTTTTTATAGATGAGATTGACGCAGTTGCCAGAAGAAGAGGTACAGGTATGGGTGGAGGACATGATGAAAGAGAACAGACACTCAACCAGCTTCTTGTAGAGATGGATGGTTTTACGATTAATGAGGGAATCATCGTAATGGCGGCAACAAACAGAGTGGATATCCTTGATCCTGCTATTTTAAGACCAGGCCGATTTGACAGAAAAGTTCAGGTTGGACGACCTGATGTGAGAGGCAGAAGAGAAATCCTGGATGTGCATGTAAAGAAAAAACCACTTTCTGAAGATGTGGATCTGGATAGCGTTGCAAGAACAACAACAGGATTTACCGGAGCAGATATTGAAAACCTGATGAATGAGGCAGCAATTTTTGCGGCAAAAAAAGGCAAAAAGTATATTTCGCAGGAAGATATTGACCGATCATTTATTAAGATTGGAATTGGAACTGAAAAGAAGAGCAAAGTGGTATCAGATGAGGCAAAACGTGTTACAGCATTCCATGAATTGGGTCATGCAATCTTATTTCATGTACTTCCTGATGTGGGACCTGTTCATATCGTTTCAGCGATTCCAACCGGTGATGGAGCGGGTGGCTATACTATGCCGCTTCCGGAAGCAGATGAAATGTACCATACAAAAGGAAAACTCCTTCAGGAAATTATGGTTTCTCTCGGTGGACGTATTGCGGAAGAACTTGTGTTTGATGATATTACAGGCGGTGCTTCTCAGGATATCAAGCAGGCGACATCCATTGCGAAGGTGATGGTGACAAAACTCGGTATGTCAAATGAACTCGGACTCATCTGTTATGGTGATGATGATGACGAAGTGTTCATCGGAAGAGATCTTGCTCATTCCAAGAGTTACGCAGAGAGCACAGCCAGTGCCATTGACAACGAAGTAAAGAGAATTGTGGATGAATGCTATTTGAAAGCGAAAAAGTTGATTGAAGAATATAAAGATGTTCTTTATGCAGGCGCAGAACTTTTGATTGAAAAAGAAAAACTCAATCGTGAAGAATTTGAGGCACTCTTTGAACATCGAACAGCAAAACAGTAGAAAAATTCTGTAATTGTGTAAAAATGGCAAAAACAAAATCATAGTGTAAAATCAAGGCTTATTGTTAAATATTTGACTAACAATTACGAGAGAAGAAAAAATACGTTGTAAAAATGCACAAAAAATAACCTGCACTTTTGTAAACTTTGTGCACACTTTTTCGTAGACAGATGGTATACTACATATCGTAAAAACCCCCAATACATTATATAGTTTTTGCTACACCCCATAAGAAACGAAATACCTTCTCCTAAAACAGGCAGCTTTCATAGCTGTCTGTTTTACTGTGTAAAAATAGAGAGTTGTGTGAAAAGTTGAGTTTCGTAAAAAAGTTGTAATATCTGATTGCGGACAAACGATTGCAAATAATCCGGTTCTGTAATAAAATAGTTGAGAGACAAAGAAAAAGGGTTGAAAAAATGTATGAATTTAGATTTGAGAAATTTTAGTGATGTTGAAAAGAAATTACTGTTTATTCAGAACATGCGTCCGACATTGAATCGTGAAGCATTGTTCAGTGATGAGACAGAAGGTTACAGGACACCTGTTGAACCGGACAAGTTTGAAGAAGTGAATATTAAATTCAGAACAGGGATTGCAAATGCCGACAAAGTCTATCTTTGTATTGTAAAAGGGAATGACAAGCCAGAGATGATTAAGATGGTAAAGACAGGTTCTGATCGTCATTTTGATTATTATGATTATCCGCTTTTGCTTACCGATGCGCAGGTGCACTATTATTTTAAAATAACGAGTGGTGTTGAGACATGTTATTATGACAAAGCCGGTGTCTGTGACAACAGAACAGGTTGGTATGATTTTACCATCACTCCGGGATTTAAGACACCTGACTGGGCGAAGGGCGCTGTTATGTACCAGATCTATACAGACAGGTTTTTTAATGGAGATCCTACCAATACAGTCGAGACAAGGGAATACAGCTATATTGGTGACTATTCGGTAAAGGTGGATGATTGGAATAAATATCCGGCAACCATGGGCGTTAGAGAATTTTATGGAGGAGATTTGCAGGGTGTCTGGGACAAGCTGGACTATCTTGAAAACCTTGGTGTTGAGGTAATCTATTTTAATCCGTTATTTGTATCTCCTTCAAACCATAAATATGATATTCAGGATTATGATTATATAGACCCTCATTTAGGAAAGATTGTAAAGGATGAGGGAGAGATTCTAAATATTGGAGATCATTCCAATAAGAATGCCACAAAATATATTACAAGAGTTACAGACAAAGCAAATCTGGAGGCCAGTAACGAATTCTTTGCGAAGTTTGTGGAAGAAGTACACAAAAGAGGAATGAAAGTGATTCTCGACGGTGTGTTTAATCATTGTGGTTCTTTCAACAAATGGCTTGATAAAGAGTGCATTTACGAAAATGAGGAAGGATATGAAAAAGGAGCGTATGTATCGGCAGACAGTCCTTATCGTTCATTTTTTAATTTCTTTGAGGATGCCTGGCCTTATAATTATCATTATAATGGATGGTGGGGGCACGATACCCTTCCTAAGCTGAATTATGAAGGTTCTCCGAAACTGTATGAATACATTATCAATATCGCCAGAAAATGGGTTTCACCACCCTATAATGTAGATGGATGGAGACTTGACGTGGCGGCTGATTTAGGACAGAGTGGCGAGTTTAACCATAAATTCTGGAAGGACTTTAGAAAAGCGGTCAAAGAGGCGAATCCGGAAGCAATCATACTGGCAGAACATTATGGAGATCCCTGTTCCTGGCTGCAGGGCGATGAATGGGATACTGTCATGAACTATGATGCATTCATGGAACCAATTACGTATTTCCTGACAGGAATGGAGAAGCACAGTGATGAAAAGAAAGAACATCTAAGAGGCGACTCTTATTCATTCTTTGCTGCCATGCGCCATCATATGTCGAGATTTCAGGGAAATTCACTTCTTGTTGCGATGAATGAATTGTCTAATCATGACCATTCCAGATTCATGACAAGAACAAACGGTAATATTGGAAGAGTCCATTATTCGGGACCACAGGCGGCAGAGATGTATGTCAATAAAGGAATTATGAAAGAAGCGGTAATCATGCAGATGACATGGCCTGGTGCGCCGACTCTGTATTATGGAGATGAGGCCGGCGTATGCGGTTGGACTGACCCGGATAACAGAAGAACCTATCCGTGGGGCAGGGAAGATACGGAGCTCATCGATTTTCACAGAGAAGTGATACGGATTCATAAACAGAATAAGGCACTTAAAAAAGGTTCCTTTGTGATTCTTCATGGTGAGTATAATGTCGTGGTCTATGGAAGATTTCTGGAGGAGAAGGTCATTATTACAGTTGTGAACAATAATGATTATGAAAAAGAAATCACAGTCCCTGTCACACCGGCAGGAATGGCAGATGGTGATGTGATTACGCAGTTGATCGTATCCACAAGAGACTCCTATGATATGGAATCAAAAGAATATGAAGTTGAGAAAACAAGAGTGAAAGTGACACTTCCGGGATTTAGTGCAGGCATCTTTCGAAAAAAGATTCATTGAATCAATGCAATACAATAGAGATGCATTCTTTGCGAATCCGGCTATAAATTAAATGCTTATGGCTGGTTTTTTATACAAAACTATACAAAAATGTCAGTGAATTGGAAAATAATTATTAAAAAATAATAAAAACAACAAAAAATACTTGAAAATGAACCGGATTAAATATACAATAAGTATATATTTTTTGTATGGATCGAATATTGTTTAGTGAATATGCATAGAGAAAGATTGTGGTGATTTGGAAATGTGGAAAAAAATTAAAAATAATACTGCTTTTAGAAGGATTGTGTCATTTTTGACTGCTTTCTGTATGATGGTAGGATTATTACAAGGTTTGGAAAAATTGAATCTATTTGAGGGAACGATAAATGTATCAGCTGCGCCTGGACTTGAAAATGGCAATTACATTTTTTTGGATGCGTCTACCAATTGGAAAGACGCTGGTGCCGTCATGTGGATTTACTGTTACGGTAGCGGGGGCGAAAAATGGTATAAAATGACCCAAATCTCCGGAACCGATATGTGGTATGTGCAGATTAATTCTTATATGAAAAAAAAGATCATATTTGTCCGTGGCAATAGTTCTACGAAAAACTTTGCAGACAGCGAGATGTCATGGGATTATAAATGGAATCAGACAGCGGATTTATCTTTTTCGAGTTTCGGTTCCGGCGCAAACGGCAATACCTACACAATCACAGGATGGAATAGTTCGGGCAATTTTTCGTCTGACTGGAATTACAGCTATAAGAATAATACCATGTATTTTTACAGCTATGATGAAAGCCAGACTACAGTGACGGCTAAGTTTCATTCCAGTAAATCTGGACCAGACAATTCTGTTGTCATGACAAAGACGGGGAATTTGTATAGTTGTACAATACCGGCGGCGGCTAATAGTGATAAATATCCGTATGACAAGGTGTATTTTATGAATGCATCCAATCAGGAATTATGCAATGCGGATATTATCAAGTATGACCCGAATACAAACA
>CACYDA010000268.1 GCA_902773095.1 uncultured Lachnospiraceae bacterium
CCAACACCTGCAGCACCAACTACAGCAGCTCCAACACCTGCAGCACCAACTACAGCAGCTCCAACACCTGCAGCACCAACTACAGCAACTCCTGCTACTACAAAAGCTAACCAGGCTCCTAGAACAGGTGACGTTGCACCGGTTGCAGTACTTGGAATAATGATCGCAGCAACAGCTACAGTAGCTGTATTAGCTAAGAAAAAAGTAGAGGACTAATGCCTTTTTGAGTTAAAAGGTTAGGTTGCTTACTTATTTGATGGTATAAAACTGCCATGCGTCAGTTATTGACAACTACAATCCATCCCGATTTTGGCATGGCAGTTTTATATATATTGATTAATTTTGAAAAGGAGAAAGAACGATTATGAGAAAAAAAATAATTAAAAGAGTTGCGATTTCTTTAATGGCAGCAACAATGATACTTGGTACAATGACATCAGTTTTTGCTTATACTACAAAGACAGTTACAAAGAAAGATGACGGTGAGACATATGGAAAGGACGTTGCAGGTTTAGCAGCATATGTAAACGGTGGTGCTGACTATACAAAGCCTGTTGACGAAAATCCGCAAGAAGTTACACCTACAGCAGGTGCTGACGGAACAGATGAGCAGCCAACTGATGCAGAGGATACAACACCTTCAGGTGCAGAGGATACAACACCTTCAGGTGCAGAGGATACAACACCTTCAGATGCAGAGGATACAACACCTTCAGATGCAGAGGATACTGTAGTATATGGTGATGTAAACGATGATGGTGTAGTTGACATGAAAGACTTAGCGTTAATCAAGAGAAAACTTGCAGGATGGGATGTAGTACTTGGACCACAGGATAAGGCAACAGATTCTGACAGTGGAGTTGAAGATACAACACCTGCTGAAGATAGTACATCTGACGAAAGCACATCAGAGGATGCAAGTGCAGGTTCAGTTTAGAATTATTAAAAGTTTTCAAAACTATATTAAGAATGACATCAGTGTTTATGAATGTTGTTAAAAAATTTAAAATTGTCTGATTTCTAATAGATAGCCCCCTATACTATTTAATGGTATAGGGGGCTTATCAAAAATAAAGGTAAAAAGGAAAAATAACAAAATGTACAGTAAGAATAAAGTTAAAAGTAAGGGGGAAAAAATAAATGTATGGGTGGCACTTTTTATGTGTATATTCATATATCTGCTGCCATTTATTACTTATTTACATATAGATCATTTAGATTCATTTGAAAAAAAATATTTTTCTTCAGAATCAGGTAGTATTGTAGACTGGTTTTTATATAGTAAAGAAATAGCGGTTATCATTTTTTCAATTCTATTATTATTTATTTTTGTAGAACAAAGATATTTTGGATACGACAGAAAAGTGGATTATCCGCTGAAACACAAAGTATTTCGGATTCCTTTGATTTTGTGTGGAGTTTATGCAGGACTATTAGTTTTATCCGGATTGTTTTCAAAACATAAAAGCGTAGTAATGTTAGGAGTGGTAAAACAATATGAAGGTTTGCTTGGAGTACTTGGCTATCTTGTCATTTTTCTGGCAGCAATCAATTATTTTCATCACAAAAAAGCAATTCGATATTTTACAAATTTAATCATTCTATTATCTGGTACGGCTGCATTTTATGCCATCATGGAATATAAAGGTCATCCGCTTCAGGAAATGAAGTTTATGAAATATTTTATTACTTCCAAAGCTGACAGATTCTATGCAACTAAACTTCATAGTGTAAGCGAAAATGTTCATATTACATTTTTTAATGCCAATTATTTTGGAGGGTTTTGTGGATTAATGTTTCCAATCACATTTGCATTGTCGCTCGGGAGCAGGAATATGGTAAAAAAGGTGACAGGTTTGATTTGCTCAGCAGGCATAGTGATCGGAGCAATCCTTTCACATTCGTCCGGTGGACTGTATTCCATTATTATTTCTACGGTTGTGTTACTGATGGTTTACCTGTTTTATTGGTATAAGAAAATGGTTGATCGAAAACAGGCAGTAGTCTTGACTGTTGCAATCCTTCTTTGCAGCGTCATAGGCTTAAAGTATATGATGAGTGAAAATGATGATTTTGAAACGAGACTAAATAAAGTTGTCCGCAATGAAGCAATGGAATATGATAGTGAGAGCCTTGAACAGTCATTGGGGGACTCTCATTTCGTATTGAAAAATATCAGGACAGTTTCACAAAGTATCTATTTTACGGATGAGAATGATAATGTGATAGAAGTTTTAGCTTATAAAAATGAAAATGGGGAATACTATGTTCTGTTTCTGGATGGAAATGGCAATCAGCTCAAAACGGAATACAGAGACTACATCTATTACTTTCATGATGAGAGATATAAAAATTGTAATTTTAAGTTTTCCGTAACTGATAAATTGTATTGTGACTTCGGGTATGCAAGTAAGCTCATCTTTCAATTCGAAGACAATCGATTTAAGCCATATGTTCATAATATGTATACAATGGAGAAAATCACTACTTATACCGGACCTGAATTTTTTCAGAATCGCCTGAAACTGGCATCGGGAAGAGGATTGATCTGGGGAAGTACGATTTCAATCCTGCCAAAATGTATTTTTCTTGGTTTCGGAAACGGAAATTTTGTAGCAAATTATCCTCAATATGACTATGTCAGCCTGCTTGAAGTGTACCAGACACCTGCCATGGTGATCAATAAGCCACACAGCTGGTATCTGGGAATTGCAACAGATTCCGGAATCGTATCCTTGATGGCTGTTCTTGGATTATTATTCACATTTTTGGTGAAAGGAGTGAAAAAATGTATCATTCATCCGGTCAAAGATGAGTACCTGCATATGAGAGTAGGAGTTTTCATTTCAGTGATGGCATATATGGTAGTTGGTCTTGTTAATGACAGCTTTGTATGTGTCAGTCCTGTTTTTTGGTTCATCTTCGGTGTAGGGTGGTATGTGATATCAGGAGAAGAGATTTTGGAATAGAGAATAGATGTATTCTGTGCATTGTTTAATCTGGCAATTGATTTTGAGTACGATTCTTATAGAGAGGATAGAAGGAGGAGAATTATTTATGAGAAAACGAATTAGAAAATGGATTGCTTTCTTAATGTCAATCACGATGGCAGCAGGGATGACAACAGGGGTTTATGGTTATGAGACAGAATTATACTCCTATCACTACGATGAATATGACTATCATGAAGAATATATAAAGGTTACGGAGTTAGAAGATCAGGAAATGGTCTATTTTGCAGTAGGAAATATGTCACCGTGGGCTTGGAAAACGGATGCAGCGGATAATATGATGAAGCCGGTCGAAGGAAAAAATGGGATTTATGCAATAGAATTAACATTTCCTGCCTATTCAAAGGATAGTAAATGGATGTCACGAGTTGCAATTCTTGGTGCCTATCGTGATGATTTTAGTGGAATAGATACTCTCGGAACCTGGTCGAGGATATTAGTCGGAGAGCCAAATTATATTCCGGATTCAAGTCAGACATGTTTATCCAATATCAGAGTTTGTCCTGATCAAGAGCTCACTGCTACTGTGTATTTAGATCAGCGAACCGGCGTTGTTTATATGGAAGATAAAAACGGTAATGAAGTGGATTATTATTTGAGCTGGGTTGGAAATGATGATGACGAAGTCTATATGACGATAGAAGAATATGCAAATATGAATTTTAATGATTATTATGAAGGTTTGTCATCAGATGACAGAAGAATGGACTTGGATAGAATAGTGGAAAATACGGATTTAACTTTATCATTGTTTGATGGAACATATTTGCAAATGAAACAGGAATTGAAAGAATATATTCATAACGAAGAAGAAGAGACGACAAAACCGGAAGAAGAGACGACAGAGCCGGAGGATGAGACTGGAAAAATAGGTGATGGTTCCGGATCGGATATAAAGGATGCTGTCATTGTGTCTTTGGATAATGCAAAAGGAAAACCGGGTGAAGAAGTATCCGTTAATGTGTTGGTTGATAAGAATATCGGCACAATCGTGAGTTTATTAGATTTGAGCTATGATAGTTCATTATTGACAGTGACAAATATAGAATCAAAGGATCTATTTAATTTGCATAATGGTATGGTGAGTGATTATAGAAAACCAAACTTACAGAACAATCCTATCACCATTATTGATGGATATGTTGCAGAATCACATAATTCATATGCAACAGGTGTGATGTATGGAGTATTTGAAAATGGTGTTCTCCGGTTTGAAACAGAACATTTCAGTAAATATGTTGTAACAGATTGTGAGATTGACATTAGTGACGAAGAAAGTGAAGTGATTATATCCTGAGATGTGAATGGAGATGGACTACTGGACATAAAAGACAGCGCATTAATCAAGAGGCATCTTGCCGGTTGGGAAGTCAAAATTGATGAAGATGCTGCTGATGTCAATGGAGATGGAATAGTGGATGTGAAGGATAGTGCTTTAGTAAAAAGATCACTTGCCGGATGGGATGTAGTATTAGGAAAACATTAAAAGTCACTTTATCCTAAGTTTCATAAACATAAATTAAATCTATGAAAGTGAGGAAAGATTCCTTGAAAGTAATAAATCAGAAAACTAAAAATCAAAAGGCTGGAAAAATGACATTCAAAAGTGTAGTTGCCTTTGTCATGAGTGGAATGATGTTTGCCGCAAGTCCGGTATTTTTAAAAGGAGTGGATGAAGCCGGATGGATTAATACCTTAAGGTTTTCAATGAATGTCAATGCAGATGAGAGCGATGTCATCAATTATTTTAAGTTTGATGAATTAGAAGATGGAACAGTTGAGATAAAGAAATATACCGGAACCGCCACAAGTGTGGTCGTTCCGGATCAAATAGAAGGAC
This sequence comes from uncultured Lachnospiraceae bacterium, assembly GCA_902773095.1. Lineage (GTDB taxonomy): Bacteria > Bacillota > Clostridia > Lachnospirales > Lachnospiraceae > Bovifimicola. The sequence goes on from CACYDA010000268.1 coordinate 4,852, forward strand.
GAACTGTTTCTGGTATAGGTAAGTCTGCATTTGAAGACTGTATTGATATTACTTCCATTCAGTTGCCCAATACATTGATCCGTATAGGTGATAAGGCATTTTATAATTGCCAGAGTCTTTATTACTTTGATATCCCGAATTCTGTTGAGTATATAGGAATGAATGCCTTCGGAACAACAGCATATAATGATCCGGGAATTCCGTGGTACAGTAAGCTTGTGGGAGAAGTCTATTTCGGAAGAATATTTTACAGTTATAAAGGCAAAATGCCGGAAAGTACAAGAATTACATTAAAAAAAGGAACAAAACTGATTGCTCCGGGTGCATTATTTGGATGTACAAATCTAGAAGAAATAGACATGTCAGATCAGGTGGCAGAGATTGGAAAATTTGCATTGAAAAATTGTACAGGTCTGAAAAAGGTGGTGTTTTCCGATACGCTGAAAGAAATAGGGACGGAGGCCTTTAGAAATTGCCAGGAACTTGAGGAACTTAAATTACCTGACAGTCTGACAACAATTCATGATTATGCTTTTAGGGAATGTAAGAAGCTTGAATCTGTTTATATTCCAAAAAATGCAGTATATATTAGTAAAACAGCTTTTTTGGAATGTACAAATCTAAAGAATTTTATATTCTCCGAAAATTGTGATTTTGATGCTATTGCGTCTGAAAATTTTTTCGATAATTTCAATATAGGTTCAGGCATGCATGGAGAAAGTACCATTAAAAATGTCATCATTACAAAAGAAGAAGGTGGAAAAGGAATCAGCGATAATCCATTTGGTAATAATTTTGCAGGTACATACATGATTGAAGATGGTATCGAATTTTCTGATGATGCGATTGATTCTTATGTAGTATTCAAAACAACAGATGATAATGGAAATTATGAAATTGTCAGTCAAAAAAATGCGGATGATAAAAGTCTTCCGAAGGTGATTCCGCTTGAAGGTGTTCAAGATGGTGGGAGTGAAGAGGTGGGAAGTACTAAAATTGGTGATGTCAATGGTGACGGAAATGTAGATGTAAAGGATAGTGCATTGATGAAAAGACATCTTGCCGGATGGGATGTGAAAATTGATGAATCTGTTGCTGATGTCAATGGAGATGGAAATATTGATGTAAAAGACAGTGCATTAGTAAAAAGATTACTTGCCGGATGGGATGTAGTATTAGGAAAAAAATAATCATATTGTGAAAAACGAATAAGTGGATCAGATTCAGGAAAGGAACCAATGAAAAGGAAACTTTCCTGAATTTATTTTGTTTATAGGATTAGAAATATAGATGAAATCCATATGAGAATGATTAAACTAAAAGTTACTATTGCATATAACTGCTAGTTTATGCTACAATATATTTTGAGAGTTTATGGTAGTGAAAATGTATTGATATCTACATATAATTTTAAATAATTAATAAAATTCTGCATCATAATTTTTTAAGGGCGTCCCCAATTTTTGTATCATAAACTCTCAATTAATAGTGATTTATCATAGGTAGTATATGATATAAAAAATGATGATCAAAGAAAGTGAGGAGCAGGTATGAAAAGGAAACAGATCAAGAAAATATTTGCAGCATCAGCATTGGCATTGTGTGTATGCACCAGTACCAACAGCAATATTTTTGCAAAGAGTCCGGTACCGGATATGCCGGTTGAAAAAATCGCAGGTGATACCAATGGTGACGGCAAAGTAGACGTCAAAGATAATGCAATAATTAAGAGACACTTATCAGGATGGAAGGTGGACATTAATTTATCGGCAGCAGATGTTAACAATGATACCAAAGTGGATATTAAAGACAGTGCTTTGTTAAAGAGACATCTGTCAGGATGGGATGTAACGCTTGTATACGGAAATGTTTCAGAGGAAAGTGACACCAAAGAGGATAATCCGGATCAGAATGTACCGGCAGAGAGCATCAACCTTAGTGAAACAAATCTGACACTTGTAAATGGCGAAAGTACAGTGATCACAGCTGAAATTCTTCCTGAGAATGCAACTGACAAAAGCATAGAGTGGGTGGTAGAAGATGAATCCGTTGTTGAAGTAACAAATAATACAGTGACAGCGAAAAAAGCAGGTTCCACAGTGATTACGGTATTGACTTCAAATGGATTAATGGCGACATGTACTGTCAATGTGAAAGAAAAGCCGGAAGTGATCGAGCCGGAAAACGAAGAAGATATTTATCAGGCACTTTTTGATATCCATAATAAAGTTACGATTGATATGAACATTAGTGATGATGAGCTCAAAAAAATGGAAGAAGATTATAAAGCGGGCGATCAAGAAACATATAGAATGACAGATCTGACAATCACAATCAATGATAATCAGTACTCACTGGATGAGGTAGGCGTAAGAATAAAAGGAAATACATCAAGGGTAGATATTTTTAACAATAACAATATCGATGACAGAAATATGATTCATTTCAAGCTGAGTTTTAAAGAAACATTTGATGGAGAGGAATACGGGGAAGAAGCAAAAAAATGGGAAGATGAAGAGACTAGAAAAGCCAGAAAGAAGAGAACATTTGCGACACTGGACGGTCTTGAATTGAAATGGAACAGGAACATGGATGGAACATATGTAGCCAATACCTATGTCAACCAGATGTACAGATCATTTGGTGTATATGCCCAGAATACATCGCTGGCAAATGTCAGATTTGGCGGTTACAATTATGGTGTATATACTATGTATGAAAAAGTGGATGATATATTCCTTGGCAGATATTTTGGCGATGATCAGGATGATGGTGATTTATATAAATGCCAATGGGGAATGCTAAATGATGGTTCAGGTGGAAACTGGAGTGGCGCAACCTATCAGAAAAACACATTAAATTCAATGAATAGAGAAACAGATGGAAAAACATATATTTATGAATTGAAGACAAATAAGAAAAAGTCTGCTCAGGAATCTCTGAAAAATCTGATCAATAAGCTGAACGACAATTCATCAAAAGAAACCTTTGAAAGTGTGATGGATGCGGATAATTGGATTATGTATGCAGCGGTTGCATATTTTGTGGGTAACCCGGATGATTTGAGAAATAATTACAATAATCATTACATTTATTTTGACAGTCAATCCGGACTTGCCTATATTTTCCCATATGATAATGACAGATGCCTTGGTATGACTACATCAAATAAAAATATGTCAGGATATAGCCCGTATGCGAGTGAAACGGCACTGCAGGGAAATCAGAGTTGTCCAATCTATAATAATTCCGTAATCGGAAGAAGCAGTAATTATTATACAGAGTACACGCAGGCGCTGAAGAAGGTGGCAGAGAGTGAGTGGCTGGATTATGATCATTACCTTCAATATTATGAGGCAGCAAAAGCAAATTATGAAGATGTTGCTGTTCCGGATTCCAATATAAAATTATATGTAAAGGATTTGAACAGAACATTTGATAATTCACTTTTAAAATTCAGTGAAACGAATGGATTAAGTTCCAATATGACGGTAAAAGATTACATGGGAAAAATAGTGGAAAGATATGAGACGGCAGTCAATAAATAAGGTGAGATTTGGCAGCCGGTCTTTGTGAAAATAGAATCATTAGAAAGTTGGAATAAATGATGAAAACATTTGGATTGCCGGACATGATGGAAAAGTTTTTAATGAGTGTTTGTCTTATATTGTGTGTAATGATAATTGGATATTATTGTAGGATTGATATTACGAGGATTGAGGCTTCTGAAGGGGGAAATCTTGAAGCGACAGAATCTGTTATGAAAAAAGGAGACCTCAATTGTGATGGGGCTGTTAACCTCAAAGACTGTGCGATATTAAAAAGGTATCTTGCAGGTTGGGAAATCGAATTAGACAACAGTGTTGCTGATTTAAACAGAGATGATGATATTAATATGAAAGACATCGCACTCATGAAAAGATATCTTGCCGGCTGGGGGCTCTGTTTTGACAATGAATTAGAGTATGAAATGAAAAGACAACAGATTGAATTGAAAACTACAGAGGGAAAAACAGTAGCGGTAGTAACATTTGAATATCCGTTGTTTGCCGACTCTGGTATTGCGGCAGAAAAAATCAATACCTATTTTGAAAAAATGATAGAATTATATACGTTCTCATCGGAAGAGACGAATCTGGCAGCTCTTGAGATGCAAGCCAATCATATAGAGACTCCGGTATATGATACCATCAAATCGGAAGTTTGTTATAATAATGGCAAAATCTCAGTTTGCGTCAAATATACAGGAAAGTTATTATTGGATAGTGATGAGACGATTATTGAGTGCATGAATTATGACATTCTCACAGGTAATAAGTTGGCAATAGATGATATTTTGAATGGAAGTATTGAAGATCAACAAAAAGTGTATCAAAACTATCTTGCAAAGCATGATGAAAATGGAAATGTTGAACAGCTCATTAATTCTAATTACTGCATGAGAGAAGATGGAATATGTGTATTTTACTACATGATCAATAAGGCAGAATATGAAGAAATCATAATTCCATATACTTTTGAAAGTGAATGATAACAATAGGATGATTAAGATAGGATAGGTGATCAATCGGTATGGTGAGAAAAAAACAAAGTGTGAAACAGATGATAGTTCTACTCATAATAATTTCAATGTTGTACCTGCTGCTGCAAGTCCTTGGTGTAAGAAGAATTTTTGCAGATAATATAGTAGGTGAAGAGAAAAAAGACTTTGTATATGGAGATGTGAATGATGATGGAATCGTGGATATTAAAGATGTCGCACTCATTAAAAGAAAAATCAGTGGTTGGAATGTGACATTAGGACCGGTTCGTGAAGAGGAAGGACAGAATATAGCAGGTGATGATGATGTTCCGATTGAAACAGTAGTGGAAAAAGAGACTACCGAACCGATAGAAGAAACTGTGATTGAAGCAGAGACAGAAACTGTGATTGAAGCAGAGACAGAAACTGTCACAGAAGAAACAGCCACAGAAGAAACTGCTGCAGAAGAAACTACCATAAAAGAAGCTGATACAGAAGAAGCAATCACAGAAG
>CACYDA010000269.1 GCA_902773095.1 uncultured Lachnospiraceae bacterium
AAATAATCAAAACCTCTCTTATTCCGGCAAGCATAAGTGTGGAAAGCGGATAATAAATCATTGGTTTATCATATACCGGCATAATTTGCTTTGATACCGCTTTCGTAAGTGGATATAGGCGTGTTCCTGAACCACCTGCTAAAATAATACCTTTCATTTTTAATCCTCCTGTGAAATATAGATTAATTTTACATCCAAACTGATTTCTCTTGTATCATCGCTGCCATATACAACAGCCGGTGAAAATGTATTTGTCACTATTTCTATTTTATCAATTAGTTTAATTCCGTCAAGACGGAATACAATATTATCATCCGTAATCTGATAATCTTCAATCACAACCCTATCATTGATGATCAATTTTAAATCCATCTCTTCACGCAAATTCTCATCAAGGAAATAGTCTGCATATCCGCATCTCTTGATGACGAGTTTACTGTCCGGATCCGTTTTTATATGCAGGTTATCAACTTCAATGCCATCTCCCATCCATCCATCTTCATAGACAACGCCTGACTTTAATTTTCGCTCTTTACAATAGACTACTGCTTTAATATTTCCATATTGTTCTGTCAGTGTGTCAAGATCATAGGAATAAAAATCAAATGAATTCTTATAAACATCCTGCGGCACTGTACCATAATTCTCTCCCAACTTTTTGTAAGAGATTGTAAATGTTTCATTCACACCACCATAGTTTTCTTGTGAAAGAAAGATATAATTGTCCTTCCCTTTGTTCTCCATCCATTCTTTCACATTTGTGATATCAGCCATACTGACCGGAATAAATTCCTGCTTACAAAATGACATGGCAGAAGAGATGTTGTATTGTATATCTTCTTCATAGAACACATATTCAATCTTTCTTAGATTCATCTGGTTTTCAAAATCCTGCACAGAAAGATCCAGTTTTTCATAATCTACAATCTGATTCGAATCAAAATACAAATTCGCAGAAATGATCAGACATGCAGCACAGATGGCAAGTTTCACGTGTTCGTCAATATTTTTGATCAATACAGTAAAACTGAGCATTAGCACCGGAAGAAGTACATTATAGTATCTTCTCAGTCCCCAATACAACTGTGGAGAATTGCCAAATGAAATAAAGAAATAGCTGTAGGCTGCAAATATCCCAATCAAAAATGCATTTGGAACAAAATCAATTTCTTCCTCCCTTTGGATCTTATACAAACCAAAGAGTCCTGCAACAATGACAATCGATGGAAATACCATAAACAGCATATCGAAAACATCTTCAACATATGTCCTCATATAAACTTCATGTATTTCTGCCATCTGATACTTTGTCACCATATTGTCCCTGAATGCCATAACAGAAAGAACAATACCAATTACAATCAGAATCACTGTCACAAAATACGATCTGTAAAACTCAGGAAATTTTTTCCAATATTGATTCAACAATACACCAATAAAGAAGCCAATTATTAAAATCGGAATAGAATACTTCAACAATTTCATATCATTGGCTGTAATTCTGTTATAATAAATCCAATATGTTTTTGAAAAAACATAAATTTCCAATACTCCGACAGTTGTAGTGATTGCCGCCCACTTCTTACTGATATAAGTAAACAATACAATAGCGATAAACATGACAAGAACATAGTCAATTCTGGCACTATATAAGGAAAGTATTGTTAATGAAATGGCCGGTAAAGGAACCTTTTTCTGATCCATCAATAACAATGCAAGGAATAAGATATACAAAAGTGCCGGTGGTTCGGAATAACTTCCACGCCCAAACCACACGATGATCGGTGCGATGATGAATGCAATGGTACACATCACATTAGAAACACTATGTCTTCTTTTTGTTAATAGCTGAATCAATTCATACATCAGAAGCGCATTCATCATCATGATCACTGTCTGTCCGAAAAAAGCCATTCTCTTCGAGAGCATCCCAAACATCACATAAAAATACGTTCCTCCAGGATAAAAATCTGTATGGAGGTTTCCATCTTTCAACTGTGTACCATTTTGGATTCCGGCATATTCATACACATCATCCATTGTATCTTCTTCTATACCTGTAAATTCGTGAATTCCCTCAAAAACACCATCTTTTATCATTTCATCATATGTATCCATCGGTTTATAAACCGTGCTATAATTGATCAGATTCATCGCCTTAAACATATATAAAGACGGATCCTGCCTTAACTCCAAAACAGGAGAATAACTCATATAAATGGCCGCACTTACAACAAAGATGACAGCATAGGATACTAAATCCCTGGCACCGTTCATGATAAACAAACTTGTTCTGATTAAAAATCCGGCAAATACACCTGACAAAATCACAACTATCCACCATACTACAAATGTAAAATGAATATCAAAAAAAGCACATATTGTTCCCACCATAGGAGCTATTAAAAACATCCCAACAAAAAAGAACATACATATTCTTAATAACTGAACTAAATAATCAAATATCGCATTATCTGTATTTTGAGATGTTTTTTGAGATGTTTTTTGAGATTGATTGATGATTCTTTTTTGATGATTCTCTTTTTTCTTTTTACCCTGTGTCTTTTTTTTCACCAAAGTTTCCTCCCAAAACTGATTCCATTAAAAATGTGCATTCATACCTAGTATCACTTTTAAAGATGCAAAGGTTCCCCTAAGTTTCATCTTGCTCTTTTCCTTTACCGCCTGCTTACACTGCTTTAAGAAAAATTTGATGTACTTTTTGGTTGAAATGTTTTTCTTAATGAATAATAGTTTATTCCTATAAACATGATATACAAAAAATGGAGACCATTCTGAACTGCTTCCTGTATGAATATGTCTTACTAAAGAAGTAGGGCAGTACATGATTTTCTTACCAAGCTTTTTGATTCTGTAGGATAAATCCGTGTCTTCGTAGTACATAAAAAACTTTTCATCAAATTTTCCACATTTTTCAAAATCTTCCCTGAGCATAATAATCGATGCACCACATCCATTATTAATCTCATATGGCTCACTAAACTTTTCCCCATCCGGTTCACAAAAACCGATATCATATCCGTCATAATTTTCATTAATGCCGGAACCGGCATTCTGGATCAGCGTATACTTATTGTCTTCTACTATTTTTTCATCAAGAGCTACTGACAGTTTATTTTTCGCTTCACTTACTTTACCCGCAATCGTCACACTGGCGCCTTCATCAAACTCCTTGATATTCATTTTGACAGTGTAATCACCCACTCCGGTTAACAATGGAATGTCAATCTCTGTATGTCCAAAACAGACAACTTCTTTTTCATGACATAATGCATTTTTGCAAAACTTATTGTCAATCTTATAATCTTCACCATTGATCCTGATGGTTCTCTTGATCACCACTTTATCCTTCGTTGTAAAAGTCACTTTCATAAAATCATAGAAAAATACAAGTTTAGAATTTACCATTCCACATTCAGGGTGTTCTACAATAAAATGATATATTTCTGATAACCAGTTTTCATCAACGGCAGTATCATTATTCAGAAGAATAATGTACTTTCCTTCTGCATTTTCCACTCCAAGATTGTTACCTCCTGCAAATCCAAGGTTTTCTTCTGACTCTACGATTTTTAAATTACACTTTGTGGCATATTCACTATTTCTTAAATATTCTACGGAATCATCTGTTGAGTGATTATCCTCAAAGATTACCTCATACGAAAAATCATCGTGTTTGATTTTTACTAATGAAGCAAATAAATTATCGATATATTTTTTTCCATTATAATTTACTAAAATCACTGAAACATCAAATTTGTAACTCATGGAATACCTCTCTATGTCTGTTATAGAATTCTTCAATTGAATAGTCTTTTGAACGCTCGGCAGAGATTACTGCCATTTTCTTTCTGAGCTCATCATCATCAATCAGTTTCTTGGAATTCTCTACACATTCTTTTTCATTATCCCATCTGAAACCATTGACACCATCTTCTACTGTCTCCTTCTGACCGCCTTTGTTGATCACAACTGGTACCGCGCCAAAACTCATTGCCTCAACAGTAGTGATTCCAAAATGTTCCATCTTCTCAGGCTCTAAGTTTTCATCAACACCATACCCGGTTCCATGCCAGAAAATCTTTGCCTTTCCGTATAATTCCATTAAATCCGCATACTTACAATTTTCATGGATAAATACATTATTCACTGTAGCAGCCAGCTTTTTAATCTTATCAAGATATTCAAGATCTGCCGGAAGATTCGAAACAGCTCCCACAAGATGGTATTCATATGTTTTAAATACTTCCTGGTTATTGACAAAGAATTCTACCATTTCCAACTGTTTCTTACTGTGTGCGGCTACAAAAAAACGTCCAACACTGATAATGATATTTTTCTTTTTGTTCTCGTCATATCTTCCTGCAATATCTGCCTCATGAAATACCGGCGGATAGATGACGGTTTCTTTCTTGTGAGGTTTCCAGTACTCTGCCAGCCAGTGATTCGTATATTTTGAGTTTGAAACAATAGAATCATAGCTGTTAAAAAACTTTTTATCCATTGATTTTGCAACCATCTGATCCATAATTGAATTTTTCATTTCTGTAGCAAATCTGTGAGGAGGGAACATGCACTGGTACATATTCACTTTTGCCTTTCCAATATGTTTGCTTAAGAACATAAAGTTGATAAACAGATCATATTCTTTTGTGATGTCCTCAACCATGGTCTTATTCCTCATAGACTCAATCTTATTTTTGGGCATTTCCAAATCTATTTTTCTAATTTTTGTCTTCTTTAAATCTAATCCAAACTGCTTGTTGACATCATCGATTGTAACATAATCATCTGCATAGATATCAACTTCATTATAATTGTGAACCAAGATATCTATATCGACTTCATAATGATAGTATTCTTCAATAAACTGGCAAAGATAGCCCATATGTTTTTCTCCACCACCTAATGTTGGCAGATAAGGATTCAGTATCAGTACTTTACTAATTTTCATTTTGAATTTATCCTTTCCATTTTTCATCTGCAAATCATGCATGATTCATTATTTTTTATTATTGTTTGCTTTTTCTTTATTCTTATTACTGTCATTTACCTTTTTTTCCATTTTATATAACAAACCAACCGGTTTCACTTTTGTCACAAAATTCTTATAAGACTGAAGCTCTCTTAACTGATTTTCCAGTTTTTTAATCTGTTCATCTTTCTCTTGTAACAAATCCTGATAATTCTTGTCTTTTTCCGAAAGCATATCCCGCTGGTCACATATATAACTATCTTTCTGTTCAATGATAATCCGACGGTCGTCACAAATTTGCATCAATTTTTTAATGGATTCCTCATTATCAATCCGGTCACAATCAACGACAGTATATTTAATATGAAACTGTGTCAAACCTTCCACGATAAAATACATCTGTGAATCATCATGATCAAAATAATAGGTATTTTCATAAGCAAATATTGCATTGGAGCTTTCGATGGAAACCTCTTTTTCTTTTTCCTCTCCGCTTTTGCTTCCCATTACTTCTTCTATTCTGATAATACATTTTTTATTAAGTGGATCAAATCGCAGTTTCTTTGTTCCATCTTTTATCTCAATATCAAATTCATGTTCCCTTCCATCAGGAACAATCACAATTCTTTCATCATTGGCACCATCATAAAAATATTGTGTATAGTAATAATCTGTATAGTAATTGATCTTGTCAATCTCTCTCGCTTTTTTGGATGGTGTAACCTTATAAACAAACTGGTACACTTCCGCCATCTTTCTTGATTTTAATGCGAGAGGATTAATCCCCCTCAATTCTTCATATGTGTTATCAAATTCATTAAAACCTACCTGCGTATAAGTGGCATACTTCACATCTACATTGAGTTTCAAATTCTTCAACATGTTTTCAATATTATCATACGTCCAGAATCTTACATGTGTATGATCAAGAAGACCCGTGTTTTTATATTCAAATTTATTCTGAATCAAATTGATAATGATCGAATTATGCGCGATATTAGGAAGAGACATGATGATATATCCTTCCGGTTTCAACACGGATATTGATTTTGCTAATACTTCCTCTGAGTGAAATAAATGTTCAAGAACATCCGCAAAAAGAATATAATCAAATTGAATCCCTTTGAATTTTTCAATCCATTCATAATCCTCAATATTGCCAATTACATAATCCATTGCATACTGTGATGCTATTTTTCCTGCTTCTTCGTCAATTTCGACAATATAAACCTGGCAATTCATTTCTTCCTTTAAATACTTTGTCAATCTTCCGCTTGCCGGTCCAAATTCAAGAACAGTGCTGCCTTTTTTAATCTCATGAATCATAATCGACATTGTATTCTCAAACTCAAAACTTATCTTAGTTTCATATTTCATTTTCATTCTCCAATCTGAAACTCTATTTGCTATACCATTCATGGCTTAATACAGTGATTCCTTCGGCAATATAATCCATTTCCACAAAAAATTCTTTGTATCTGGTTCTATAATCAATCGGTGCCGTTGCAGTCTGGTCAAAGATTGCCACATCCATATAGTAACTTCCTCCGACCAGATTAAAATGTTTGTATTGCAGTACAATGGAATTGAGCCCCTTTTTCCAAGGAACCTTAACATGATCAAGTAAAGTGTTGACTCCGCAGATGTACAGATTGTCAATTCTTAAAATAGAAAGTCCCACTACCGGATTTTTGATACTTGTGTCATTCACATAATACGTAATCTTCGCATTAACAATCTCACCATGCTTTATATTTTCAAGCTTTTTCCCTGTTCTGTCAAGTAATTCCACTGATTTAATCTCAGCAATATCAATATCCTCATCTGTACTCTTTGCTTCGAGCTCAATCTTTTCTTCCTCGCCTGACTGCTCATTCTCATTAAGTACATTCTGATTCACGTCTAGCATTTTAAGAAAATCAAGATATCTGTCAGTAATCGTATCTGTATCTCCATCAGCAATTAGTTTTCCTTCATTCAGCCAGATACATCTGTCACAAAATCGCTTAATCATGTTTGTATCGTGGCTTACAAAAATGATTGTAACCCCTTTTTCTTTGAACTCCATGAATTTATCCATACATTTCAGCTGAAACCTTACATCACCTACTGCAAGTGCTTCATCTACAATCAGGATATCCGGATCCACGCTAATGGCAACGGCAAAGGCAAGTCTTACAAACATACCACTCGAATATGTCTTTACCGGTTGATGAATATGCTCACCGATATCAGCAAATTTAATAATATCATCTATCTTTTCATCCATCTGCTCTTTCGTAAATCCATTAATTGTACCATTTAAATATACATTTTCTATTCCGGTATACTCACTATTAAAACCTGCTCCAAGTTCCAGTAAAGCAGCAATTCTTCCATTCACCTTGCATTCTCCTGAATTTGGTGTCAGAACGCCAGTCAGAATCTTTAAAATGGTAGATTTTCCGGAACCGTTTTTCCCTACAATACCAATTGATTCTCCCTGCCTTATATTGAATGAAACATCATCCAGAGCATAGAAATCTTTATGAAGTTTCTTTCTTGTCAGATTCAACGCCTCTTTCACTCTGTCAGAAGGCTTATTATACATCTTATAAATCTTTGTGATATTCTTAATCTCTATACTCGTTTCATTGCTTAAAGTGGTCTTTTTTTCATTACCGGTTTCTTTTGAACCGGCAGGCGCTGTATGTTTAACACTAGCATTTTTGCCAGTATCGTTATTATTGTTATTATTGTTCTTATTATTGTTCTTATTATTGTTCTTATTATTGTT
>CACYDA010000270.1 GCA_902773095.1 uncultured Lachnospiraceae bacterium
ACCAATAGACCCCACAGAAAAAGTGTAAACTCTTTCATTTGTTTTTATAACAATACCGGAATCCCACAGGATTTCATCTCCATGATTGTTCTTAACCAAATCCCTGACAATTATTACTTCCCATATCTTTTCATCCTTCAAAAGTTGAACCAACTGCCAACCTTCCGGGTAATTGTGTCTGTTTAACGGTTCTTTTAAAACGAACAATTTCAGAGAATCGGTGAAACTTATGGAAATACTCTCCTTCAAGTGATTTCAGAGTCTTTCCTTTCATAGAGGCTAAAATATCCAAACCCTTTTTATCTATTGTTAAATCAATCACTTTCTCACCTCTGTATAAAATGGATTTTGCGAATAATGGTCTCAAAACAAATCCTAATTTCCACTGCCGGACTTCCTTCGCTTTTGGGGTATGATCTGAATGTAACATCAGTGCCATCCATCAACTTGGATTGTATTCCATGATGGTTATTAAGATATTTCATTTGGCCACCTTTTCCCATTTCAGAATAAAAGTTCATAGCAGAATGCATTGGAAAATCAGATTCAATAACCGTTACATTTGGTCCTTTGCCAGGTTTGCCGAATGTCCATCGGAATTCATCTCAAAACGTTGAACATTATTTGTCAGATTCTGAGCATAACTACTGTCTTCATATGGCCTTGCGGGAAACCATGTCCTCACAGAACTTTATCACCTCCCCATCTGACATTCGGTATTACATACACTCCCTTTTTCTGAAGGTAGTAACCTATTGCATGATTCCTATATTTGTTCACAACCTGTGCAGCAAAAGGAGCATCCCAATAGAGTGACGCATCAGGGCTTATCACTGCCTGGTACTTCTTGAACTGCTTTACATAAGCATCCGGGTTTCTTAACAAATCAGCAAACTCAATGTCATTCTCATACTCACAGACAGCAAAACCCGAAGGATTGACTTTGTTCATTTTGCTGAATGGGACAATGGCTTTGGGAATAGCAATAATCTCAGGGGCATTGATGATTGGTATTTCAAAGATTCCGTCAAAATCCGCACCTTTAACCAGTTCAGGATTGCAACCATCTGTGATTATAGCAGGATTCTTTACCCCTGAGTTCTTCATTGAACTTAGTTTCTTCTTTGTTGCCATTAGAGAACCTCCCAGAATCCATTTCTATTATTGCCCCGCCTTGCCACAAGCCCATTTTCTTTTAATGAATCAATGACACGTTGCGCTGTTCTTGAACTTTTGCCAATTTGTCTTGAAATTGTTTCTGCGGTGTTCTTTCCATCTTTTCTCAATAAAGCAAGAACAGCAATCTCAGTTTCGTTTAATACGACATCTTTTACGACATTATTTACGACATTAACGTTTTTCCGTTTGAATGAAAAAGAAAAGTAATTGTCACCCATGTCATAGTCCACTGATACCCCACAATCCTCACAAAGCATAGCTACTTTCTTTAAACCACTTCCAAAACTTTCAAGTTTCTTGCATCTGAACAAAGCATTAGCAATTAATTTGTTTCTTAGTACAGATTGGTTGTTTTTCTCGAAATAATCCTTTGGAGTAAATGAATTTGCAAAACATCCGGGATTCGTTATGGATATTCTGTCTGGAAAGATATCAATCTCATGTTGAACGCCAATATTATACTGAGCATGCGCAAAGCAATTTACAATAATTTCTCTCAACGCATCCAATGGTATTTCTGGAACCTCATCACGTTGAAGACCACTAATCTCAACCCTCCACCTTATGTTCTCAGAAATATATTTAATTCCTTTATCAATTAACTGAAAGATATTTCCTTCCGATCTATCAATATCAAGAAAGGTCACCTTCTGATTTGTAGCAAATACTGCCATTTTCAGAACCAATGGCTTATTCCTAGAGAAAAGTACTCTTCCTGCATTGTTCAAGTAGTTATCTTTTATCAATCCAAGTTGCGATAAAAGACTTTCATTTGAATAATCTGTCTCAGGCAACCTGCCACACTCAATTCCGGATTTGTAAAACTGACCAATTGTTTCTAAATCAATTTCTGACAAAGCGTCAGAGGAAGTTTGTAATTATGCTGCG
>CACYDA010000271.1 GCA_902773095.1 uncultured Lachnospiraceae bacterium
AAGGAAGGTCAATTCCATGCTGTTTGCAGTACTCGATTTCTTCTTCACGTGAATTCATTGTCCAAACATCAGTCATTCTCCAAGGAGCAATAATCTTTAAATCTGGAGCAAGGGCTTTGATTCCAAGTTCAAAACGAATCTGATCATTTCCTTTACCTGTAGCACCGTGACAGATCGCAGTAGCGCCTTCTTTACGTGCAATCTCAACAAGTCTCTTCGCAATTCCGGGTCTTGCCATTGATGTACCAAGTAAATATTTATTCTCATATACAGCACCTGCCTGAACACATGGAACAATATAATCATCACAGAATTCATCAGTAATATCTTCTATATATAATTTTGTTGCACCTGAAAGTTTTGCTCTCTCCTCAAGACCGTCAAGCTCGTTTCCCTGTCCACAGTCGATACAACAACAGATTACTTCGTAGTCAAAATTCTCCTTTAACCAAGGGATGATGGCAGTTGTGTCAAGTCCGCCTGAGTAAGCTAAAATAACTTTTTCTTTCATTTTAAAAATCCTCCTGAATTTATATAAATTTGTAATTCCGGTATTGGAACCGGGAAAATGCGTATATTAAAATGTAAAAAATTAATATCTGCAAAAAAAACTAAATTATGCATAAAAAGTATAAAAATGAATAATTATGCATTTTTTCTGAAATTATGCATAAATTGCTTTTACCAACGATAACAATATACATCATAAGTCGTAAAAAATCAATATTTTAATCAAGAAAAAATGGTATAAAATGCAAGAAAATAAAGAAAAGAATAAAAACTGAATAATAATTTCAAAATGTACTTGCATGTTATGCATAAAAAATGTATAATTATAAACGTTTTTTAGAATATCCCGGCAATGAGAGGGATTTCGAAAATGGATTTCAAATTGAAATAGAAAAGGAGATGTGACTATGGTTAAAGTTGGTATTATAGGCTCAACAGGTTATGCAGGAGCAGAGATAGTCAGATTATTACTACAACATAAAGATGTAAAGATTGTATGGTATGGTTCAAGAAGTTATATAGACAAAAAATACTATGAAGTTTTTAATAACATGTTTCAGATTGTTGACGACAAATGTATGGATGACAATATGGAAGAACTGGCAGAGCGTGTTGATGTGATTTTCACTGCGACACCACAAGGATTATGCGCCTCACTTGTTAATGAAGAAATATTAAATAAAGTAAAAATCATCGATTTGAGTGCTGATTTCCGAATCAAAGATGTAACTACATATGAAAAATGGTATGGAATCGAGCATAAGAGTCCTCAGTTTATTGAAGAAGCGGTATATGGTCTTTGTGAGATTAACAGAGAGCAGGTGAAAGGGGCAAGGCTCATCGCAAATCCGGGCTGCTATCCGACATGTACGACTCTGAGTATTTATCCGCTGTTGAAGGAAGGGATTATTAAGCCGGAAACGATCATCGTGGATGCAAAGTCAGGTACATCAGGTGCAGGACGTGGTGCAAAAGTGAATAATCTGTTTTGTGAAGTCAATGAAAATATCAAAGCATATGGAGTGGCGACACACAGACATACTCCTGAGATTGAGGAGCAGCTTTCTTATGCGGCAGGAGAGCAGGTTCTGATCAACTTTACTCCGCATCTTGTTCCTATGAACAGGGGAATCCTCATCACAGCATATGCATCTTTAAAAAAGAATGTGTCATATGAGGAAGTAAAAGCAATTTATGATCAGTATTACGACAAAGAAAAATTTGTCAGAGTATTGGATAAAGACGTATGTCCGGAGACAAGATGGGTGGAAGGTTCTAATTACGTTGATGTCAATTTTAAGATTGATGAGAGAACCAATAGGATCATCATGATGGGAGCCATGGACAATCTTGTAAAAGGCGCTGCCGGCCAGGCGGTTCAGAATATGAATCTGATGTTTGGTTTTGATGAGGCAGAGGGACTGCTTCAGGTACCGATGTTCCCATAAGATTCATTTTGGACAATGATGAATACACGAAGTGCTGTGAATCATAGGAAAGAATAGAAAAAAATGAAAGGAATATGCATGTTGCATGTATAAGGATTAAATATGGAAAATATCAAATTTATAGATGGTGGTGTTTGTGCCGCTAAGGGATTTCAGGCAACAGGATTTGAGGCGGGAATCAAGGCAGGACATTCAGGAAAAAAAGACATGGCTATGATTTATTCAGATGCACCATGTAAGGCAGCAGGTACTTTTACAAGCAATCTTGTAAAGGCTGCTCCGGTAAAATGGGATAAGAAAATAGTGACAGAATCAGAGGATGTCAGGGCAGTTCTTGTGAATAGCGGTGTTGCGAATGCATGTACTGGTCTAAAGGGAATTGAATGTTGTGAAAAACTGGCAGCAAAAGTGGCTGATGTGGCAGGTATTGATCAAAATGCTGTATTAATTTGTTCCACAGGTGTCATCGGAGCACAGCTTCCGCTCGATGTGATGAATATAGGTGTGGAAAAACTGTATCCGACACTTGAAGCAACGAAGCAGGGCGCTTTACTTGCAGCGGAGGCAATTATGACAACAGATACTGTATCAAAGCAGGTTGCAGTCAAAACGCAGATTGGTGGAAAAGAAGTCAATATTGGAGGAATGTGTAAAGGTTCCGGAATGATTCACATTAATATGTGTACCATGCTTGGATTCATTACAACGGATGCGGCTATTTCCAAGGTTATGCTGCAGAAGGCATTAAGTGAAGTGATTCCTGACACATTTAACATGGTTTCAGTGGATGGTGATACTTCAACAAATGACACAGTATTATTGCTTGCAAACGGACTTGCTGGAAATGATGTGATTACAGAAGAAAATGATGATTATCGTCAGTTTAAGAGCGCTCTTTATGCGGTATGTGAAGGATTGGCAAAGAAAATCGCATCAGATGGAGAAGGCGCAACAAAACTATTTGAAGTTAAAGTCATCAATGCAGATACAAAGAGTAATGCCATCGGACTGGCAAAATCAATTGTGACATCGACACTTACAAAGGCAGCGGTTTTTGGAAATGACGCAAACTGGGGAAGAATCTTATGCGCAATGGGTTATTCCGGAATCGTATTTAATCCGGAAAAAGTGGATTTGTATTTTGAAAGTGTGCAGGGAAAAATCAAAATAGTGGAAGATGGAGTGGCAACGGACTATAGTGAAGAAGAAGCAACAAGTATCTTAAAGCAGAAAGAAGTTACCTGTATCGCTGACGTGAAAATGGGAGATGTTGATGCAGTAGCGTGGGGATGTGACCTCACATATGATTATGTAAAGATTAATGCGGATTACCGTTCATAAATGATGTTTGTTAGAGTGATCGTAGGGAAAGGATAAAGTATTATGGAAAAGGATATCGAAAAATATTTGGAAAAAACGAATGTGCTCATCGAGGCATTGCCGTATATACAGCGTTTTAACAGAAAGATTATTGTAGTCAAATATGGCGGAAGCGCAATGGTTGATGAAGAATTGAAGAAAAATGTCATACAGGATATTACTCTTTTAAAGCTTGTTGGATTCAAGCCGATTATCGTGCATGGTGGTGGTAAGGAAATCAGCAAATGGGTAGAAAAGTCAGGAATGGAACCTAGATTTATCAACGGACTTCGTGTGACAGACGAAGCAACAATGGAAATCGTGGAGATGGTTCTCGGAAGAGTAGGAAAATCTCTTGTGACAATGGTTCAGGAACTTGGCGTGAAGGCGGTGAGCATCAGCGGTAAAGACGGTGCACCACTGTTAAAGTGTGATAAGAAATTATCAAATGGGGAAGATATCGGATTCGTAGGAGATATCAAAGAAGTGAATCCGGGCATTCTCTTTGATTTATTAGAAAAGGATTATCTGCCAATTGTTTGTCCTGTAGGACTTGATGATCATTATAATTCGTACAATATCAATGCGGATGATGCAGCATGTGCGATTGCAAGAGCAGTCAATGCTGAAAAACTTGCTTTTCTTACAGATATTGAAGGTGTTTATAAAGATCCGGAAGATAAGTCAAGTCTTATTTCAGAACTATGTGTCTCTGATGCGAGAAAGCTGATCGACAGTGGATTCATAGGGGGAGGAATGCTTCCTAAACTCAATAATTGTATTGATGCGGTTGAAAATGGTGTATCAAGAGTTCATATTCTTGATGGAAGAATTCCACACAGCCTGTTGCTTGAAATCTTTACCAGAAAGGGTGTTGGAACCCAGATTCTGGCAGAGAGCGAAGAAAAATAGATGAAAATCGAAGAAAAGAAAAATAAAAGAAAAAATAGAAGAAAAGAAAAATAGAAGAAAAGAAAAAATAGAAGAAAAGAAAAAATAGAAGAAAAAAATAGAAGAAAAGAAAACCTGGAGGAAAATGCAATGACAACAAAAGACTATATTGATGAAGCGGAACAATATCTGCTGCATACCTATAACCGTTACCAGATTGTTCTTGAAAAAGGTGAAGGTGTGTATCTTTATGATACAGATGGAAAAAAATACCTTGATTTTGCAGCCGGCATTGCGGTATTTGCATTTGGCTACCATCATCTGGAGTACAATGATGCGTTGAAGGCACAGATTGACAAGATCATTCATACATCGAATCTTTATTATAATGTTCCTGCTGTTAGTGCAGCAAAAAAACTGGCGAAAATTTCCGGAATGGACAGGGTATTCTTTACCAATAGTGGTACGGAAGCAATTGAAGGTGCCATCAAGACAGCAAGAAAATATGCCTATAATAAGGATGGAAAAACAGATCATGAAATCATAGCAATGAAACATTCCTTCCATGGAAGAAGCATGGGAGCATTGTCAGTGACGGGAAATGCGAAGTACCAGGAGCCATTCAAACCGTTAATCGGGGGCATCCGGTTTGCTGAGTATAACAATCTTGACAGCGTGAAGGAACTTCTCAATGAAAAAACATGTGCTATCATTATGGAGCCGGTTCAGGGAGAAGGTGGTATTTATCCTGCCAAAGAGTCGTTTATCAAAGGTGTTCGTAAACTATGTGATGAAAATGATATTCTTCTCATATTTGATGAAATTCAGTGTGGTATGGGACGTACGGGAAAGATGTTTGCCCATCAGCATTATGGTGTCAAGCCGGATGTGATGACAGTTGCGAAAGCAGTAGGAGGCGGTTTCCCTGTAGGCGCATTCCTGACAAATGAAAAGGCGGCAGTATTAGTGCCTGGCGACCATGGTACAACCTATGGTGGAAATCCACTGGCAGCGGCGGCTGTTGATAAGGTGATTGATCTGTTTGAAACAGGAAATATCCTTGAAAATGTGAATGAAGTTAGTGCCTACCTTGAGGGCAGACTGGATGAGATTACTAAAAAATATGATTTTATCAAAGAACATCGTGGAAAAGGTCTCATGCAGGGAATTGAACTTGAGATACCGGTAGGTGAAGTGATTGTAAAAGCTATGGATCGTGGACTGATTGTCATCAGTGCCGGCAGTAATGTATTAAGAATGGTACCACCACTGATCATTACAAAAGAAAATGTGGATGAGATGATTGAAAAACTCACACAGGTATTTGATGAGTATTGCAACTAATGGTTTATTAGGAAAATATGGAATCTTTTTTAATGATGATAGAAGAATTATCCTAAATATTAAGCGAGGCTGTCCCTTTAAGGATTAAGAATCCCTGAGGAACAGCCTCTTTTGCTGCCCCCAATAGATTGTGTATTTGAATAAAATCCCGGTTTTTATATATACTATTCCTCATGGAGGTGAGCTTTGTTGGGAGTAATCATAGCACTTATTTCAGGATTATTGATGAGCGTACAGGGAGTATTTAACACAGATGTGACAAAGGTGACAGGAATATGGGTATGTAACTGTTTTGTTCAATTTACGGCATTGATTGCGGGACTGGTCATGTGGTATTTTACAGATCGTCAAAGTTTCATGAATTTGTCTAAAGTCAGTCCGAAATATGTTTTACTGGGAGGAATCATTGGAACAGCAATTACGTACACCGTGATTAAGAGTATGGACAGCTTAGGACCGGCAAGAGCAGTGATGATTATCGTTATTTCACAAGTGATGGTGGCATATCTGATCGAATTAATGGGATTGTTTGGAGTGCAGCAGGCAGAATTTCAAATGCGAAAACTGGTGGGGGCAGCTCTTGCTATTGGAGGAATCATATTGTTTAAGTGGGAGTAGGAAAAGTTTCATGTATTTTTTGCGTATGATTCAAAAAATACAATTAAAAAAAGATAAAGATTGAAAAAAGCTATTGTAAAGTTTCGTTATTTTATGTAGAATAAATTATGGTGTTTAATCCTTCCCATATTTGTAAAAAGGGAGAGATTGATGATGAAACGTAATATTTTTATGATTATTTGGATGATGGCGATTGTCTTATCAGGTTGTGCCGGATCTGGTGGAACAAAAGTTTATCATGTTGCACAAGAGGAAAATGATACCGGAGATGAAACAGATCATTTGCAAAATGTAAATGATTTACCGGAGTTGACAGATGCACAGGATACCAATGATTTACAAAATACAAAAGATACGAAAGAATTAAGTGAATCCGTTCAGGAAGAAATCTATATTCAGGTGTGTGGCGCAGTTCATTCGCCCGGAGTCTATAAAGTATCATCTGCATTGAGAATATATGAGGCCGTGGAAATGGCAGGAGGCATGACAGATGAGGCACAACCGGATGCTGTCAATCTGACAAAACGGGTTTATGATGAGATGATGATTTATATCCCCACAAAAGAGGAAGTGAACAGTCATGAATACACGATTTCGTTTGATGAAAAAGGTGAACAGGGAAACGCAGGAATATTACAGGATTCGGGTAAGCTTGTCAATATCAATACCGCAGATGAACAAACGCTGATGACGCTGCCAGGCGTGGGAGAGTCAAAAGCACTTGCAATCATAAGCTACAGACAGGAAAATGGTGAGTTTAAAACGATTGAAGAGATTATGAATGTTGCCGGAATCAAAAAAGCAGCATTTGAAAAAATCAAAGACAAAATTACAGTATGAGTAAAGTATCAAAATAGAATAATGAAAGGATAATAGATACATAAGGTGACAATGTATGGCAAATAAAATCTTAGTAGTAGATGATGAAAAATTGATTGTGAAAGGTATTAAGTTTAGTCTTGAACAGGATGGCATGCAGGTGGACTGTGCCTATGATGGTGAGGAAGCGATTGAATTGGCGAGCAAGACGGAATATGATATAGTTCTTCTCGATGTGATGCTTCCTGTTTATGATGGTTTTGAAGTGCTTAGTAAGATTAGGGAATTCAGTTCCATGCCGGTCATTATGCTGACTGCCAAAGGAGATGACATGGACAAAATTCTCGGACTTGAATATGGTGCAGATGATTACATTACAAAACCATTTAACATTCTGGAAGTGAAAGCACGAATCAAAGCAATCATGAGACGAAGTACCAAGAAGGATAATGTTACAGAGTCGGGCGGCAATATAATCGTGAAGGGAAATTTAAGAATTGACGTTGATGGAAGAAGTGTAAAAATAGATGACAAAGAGATTAATCTCACAGCTAAGGAATTTGATTTGCTGGAACTTTTAGTCACCAATCCAAATAAAGTCTACAGCAGAGAAAAGCTTTTAAGTGTTGTCTGGGGATATGAATATCCGGGAGATGTAAGAACGGTCGATGTGCATATCAGACGATTGAGAGAGAAAATCGAGAGTAACCCGAGTGAGCCTAAGTATGTATTTACTAAATGGGGAGTGGGTTATTATTTTAAAGAGTAGTGATGGTGTAGGACAATGTCTGAAAATAACGAAGATAAATTTTTTACAAAACTGAAAAATCCTTTTTCAAGACTCAAAATAGTATTAAAGAGTATGAGGCTTCGGGTATTTGTGTTTATTATTATCGGTGGAATCGTACCGCTTCTTTTGATGGAGCCGATTATATTAAAGCCAATGGAAACGGAAATGGTAAATGCAAAGAAACAGAGGTTGTTAAGTCAATGCTATATTTTAAAGGATCATGTAATTAATGAGGGGTACATTGATTCAAGAACATCGGCAGCGATTGATGCGGAGCTTTCACAGCTTTCAGCAATGTATGATGGACGGATTATGTTGATCAATACGGATTTCATCATTGTGAAAGATACTTATTTGATGGACGAGAACAAGACAAGTGTATCAAAGGATGTTATCAAATGTTATAAGGGATCTGGTATTACCAAATATAATAATAAAGAAAACTACATAGAAATTGGCATGCCGGTTAACAACATGGAAAAAAAGACAATCGGTGTTATTTTTGTGACTTTTTCTACAAAGGATATTGAGTATTCGCTTGGACGGATCAGAACAAAGATTTCGATTGCAGTTGGAATCATTGCATTTGTCATCATACTGTTTGCGTCGCTATGCGCACTTAGGATTGTCAAACCGTTCAAACGTCTGGAAGATACGTTTGAAAAGGTATCAGAAGGCTATTTTGACAATAAATTATCACTTGACGGATATTCGGAAACAGAACAGATTGCAAGTGCTTATAATCATATGCTTGATAAGATGAAAGAAGTGGATGAATCGAGACAAGAGTTTGTATCAAATGTATCACATGAATTAAAGACACCAATTACCTCTATTAAGGTTCTTGCAGATTCTTTGATGATGCAGGAAGATGTTCCAAATGAATTGTATAAGGAGTTCTTTGCGGACATTGCCAATGAGATTGACAGAGAAAATGAAATTATCACAGATTTGCTCGCATTAGTCCGACTTGATAAAAAGCATACCAGTCTGAATATTACTAATATCAATATTAATGAGCTTGTGGAATTGATTCTAAAAAGATTAAAACCAATTGCTGCGACGAAGAATATTGAGATTGTTCTTGAAAGTTTCAGACCGATTATGGCAGATGTTGATGAATTGAAAATGACAAGCGCCATCACAAATCTTGTGGAAAATGCCATTAAATATAATGTTATGGATGGATGGGTAAGAGTGACATTAAATGCGGATCATAAGTATTTCTTTATCAGAGTAGCAGATTCCGGAATTGGTATTCCGGAGGAGTCACAAGACAAGGTATTTGAGAGATTTTACCGAGTTGATAAGGCAAGAGCTAGAAAGGCAGGAGGAACAGGTCTTGGACTAGCGATTACGAAGAATATTATTCAGCTACATAATGGAGCAGTCAGAGTATACAGTAAGGAAGGCGAAGGAACGACTTTTACCGTAAGGATTCCGCTAAACTATGTCAACAATGATAGGGAGAGTTCTGATGAAGAGAAAGAAGAAAAGTAGAATCATAATGGTTATGGTGATTGTATTATCGATGATGATTAGTTTTACAGGGTGTGCAAAGGAAAAAAGCGAAAAAAAAGATGGTGAAATTTACCTGTATTATTCGGATAACGACCAAACCAGCCTTGTTACAGTTATTTATCAACCCGAAAATACGAGTGGAATAGAAGCGGTTCGTGAAGTGATTAATCGGATGAATGAGACTTCAACGGAACCAAACACAGTTACGGCAAAACCTGAGCAGGTTGAGATTAATGATCTGTATCTTGATGATAAAATATTGACAATTGATTTTAATCTGAACTATGAAGATATGGGAACGGTGGCAGAGCTTTTGTGCAGAAGTGCAATTGTACTGACCGTATGCCAGATTGAAGATGTTGATTGCGTTAATTTTACAATTGAAGGTCAGCCACTTTGTAATTCGCAGAATGAACCGATTGGAAATATGGCAGAAGCAGATTTTATTGACCATGGAAAGTCTGATATCAATTCATTTACCAAAACAGATATTGTCTTGTATTTTGCGGACAGTATGGGAAGAACGCTTGTGCCTGTTAATTGTGAAGGCGTATGTAATCAGAATACTTCTGTGGAAAAAATGATTGTAGAGAGTCTTGTCAAAGGGCCAAAGAGCGGAAATTATACAAGAACACTTCCTTCTAATATCAGAGTTTTAAGTGTTATTACGCGAGAGGGCATATGTTACGTGAATTTTGATACCGGATTTTTGAACGAGATACCGGAAGTGTCTGCAGAAATTGAGATTTATTCTATCGTAAATTCACTTTCGGAATTGAGCTATATCAATAAAGTCCAGATTAGTGTGAATGGAAGTACAAACAAAAAATTAAGAGACGAGATTTCTCTTGAGTTTGCTTTTTCAAGAAATCTGGATGTAGTTACAGGATAATCGACAATGAAGTCACAGGATAATCGGCAATGAAGTCACAGGATAATCGGCAATGAAGTCACAGGATA
>CACYDA010000272.1 GCA_902773095.1 uncultured Lachnospiraceae bacterium
CCACATCTCATTTTTAAATGTAAACGGTTTATCGTAGAACACGAAATCAATAATTCCACGGGATTGCACCAACACTGCGGGAACCCTTGTAATATTTGCTTTGTGAATATCTCTCTCCCAGGCGTTAATTACTGTTTTTCCACCTGCGAAAATTCTAATATCTCCATCTGGATCACTGATCTCCTTCATTTTACCCGCAGTTATAGGTGTTCCTTTTAGTCTTGAGAAAATACTACTTATTTTCCTATGTTCAACGCTGTTTGGGCATAAGCTCTTTATTAATTGATCAAGACGTATCTGGCCTTTTCCTCCCGATCGAGATATTAATTTTGACAGCTCTGTACGTATTCTTTCCTGTTCAGAAATACAATCATCGATTTCCCGCTCAAGCTCAACTATATCGATTTTTTCACGCCTATCTTTAGTGCCGACATATGTTCCAACAGCCAAATTGTACTTGTTCGATACAATTTCATCATATGTACAGTACTTAGAAAAATACTCGATTTCTGTCTTATCGGTGTACACATCAACGATTTTATCGATATTTTCTTGGCTCAGCCTATTGTTGTTTTTCGCCTTAACATATTCGTCGGAAGCATCAATAAACAATACTTTATTATTTATCTTTCCTCTATTCATTACCATTATGCATGTGGCTATAGGTGTTCCATAAAAAAGATTACTTGGAAGTTGAATAACAGCGTCGACAAAATTGTTATCAATTAAGTATTTTCGAATTTTTTGTTCGGCTCCACCTCTATACATAATACCAGGGAAGCATACTATCGCTGCGATTCCGTTTGGCGCGAGCCAAGATAGAGAATGCATAATAAATGCCAAGTCTGCCTTACTCTTTGGTGCCAGAACACCTGCAGGGGAATAACGTGGATCATTAATTAATAAGGGGTTATCATCACCTGCCCATTTTATTGAATAAGGCGGGTTGGAAACGATTAGTTCAAACGGCTCATCGTCCCAATGCTGAGGGTTAATTAGTGTATCCTCACATTCGATATCAAATTTGTCAAAACCGATATCGTGCAAGAACATATTGATACGGCAAAGGTTGTAAGTGGTGATATTGATCTCCTGACCAAAGAAACCTATCTGTACAGAGTCTTTACCAAGAATTTTCTCGACTTTTAATAGAAGAGAGCCAGAGCCACACGCCGGATCATATACCTTATTGATTTTTGACTTACCAACTGTTCCCAAACGTGTAAGCAACACAGACACATCTGCAGGAGTGAAAAACTCCCCACCAGATTTTCCTGCATTAGTTGCATACATAGTCATTAAGTACTCATAAGCGTCACCAAAAGCATCAATCTCATGGTTCTTAACTGATCCAAGATTCATGGCTGCTATTCCATCCAGCAGCTTAACCAACCTTTCATTTCTTTTTGCGACAGTACTGCCGAGTTTATTACTGTTCACATCGAAATCATCAAACAGTCCAGCAAAACTTCCCTCGGAAATGCTACCCTTAGCTGAATCCTCGATGTGTCGAAAAACCTCCTCCAGCTTCTCATTGAGAAGCATCTCGGCACCATTAGGATATTGCCAAATCCCACCGCGATCGGCTTTTGCCCGGACATTACAAAAAAGCTCACTTGGAAGGATGAAGAATCCTTTTTCTTCAACCAGACCCTCCCGTGCTTCCTCAGCTTCTTTATCCGGCAATTTGGCATAATCAAAACCCCTGTTGCCCGCCGCCTTCTCGCCTCTATTGATATAGTCAGTCAAATTCTCAGATATATAGCGATAGAACATTGTGCCAAGCACATAATTCTTAAAATCCCATCCGTCTACGGCTCCACGTAATTCATCAGCAATAGCCCATATTGCACGATGAACTTCTTCTCGTTCATTTTCTTTCTTATTATCTAAAGCCAATTGTATAGCCCTCCATCTGTTCTATCTGTCAGCATCGGCACTTTCGCCGCTTTCAACCCAATTATCAACCTCTGATAGCCTGAACTTATATTGCCTTCCAACCTTATGATACGGAATGGTTTCTTTTTTTATCCATGCACGTATAGTATCCTTGCTTACACCTAAATGATTTGCGATTTCTTCAAGACTCATCCATCTCTCAATTTCACCCATTAATCTTCCTCCAGTTTCTACTTCAACCCTCTGTGATGTTTCTCTAATCGCAACTTCTTATGATATTCTTTAAGCCGCAGAAACATATTATACGTGTCTGTGCTATTAGTAATCACATTCTCGACCAAATCCTTATATTCTTTGGCATTC
>CACYDA010000273.1 GCA_902773095.1 uncultured Lachnospiraceae bacterium
CACCTATTGCAATGCCCATGAGTCGGCTGGCATGAGCGATGAGCTCGTGCGTCTGGGATGGGTGTTCCTCACAGCACGCCAGCACGGCACTCCACTTTTCTACTCACGCCCTCACGGAAGCACACGCGAGAACTATTGGGGTGACAACGAGATAGGCAAGGTGGGCAACGACGAGTTCAAGCACCCAGTTGTAAGAGCCGTCAACGAGTTCCGCCACGCCAACGCCAATCAGCCCGAAAACATCATCATCAGCGACAACGGCAAGCAGATTATCGTTGAGCGAGGCAAGAAAGCCGCCGTGGTTATCAACCTCGACGAGCAGCAAACTACAGTAGCAATACCAGTAACAGTTGAGAATGGCAAATATCGTGACGCAGTAACTAATCAAAAATTTCAAGTAAAAAAAGGCGTTATCACCGCCACACTAGAGCCCATGACTGCCTACATACTCAGCAAGTAAAAGAACAACCCAAATATCGTCCAAACAATAATATCCCGCTGAAATCCAGCGGGATATTATTGTTTAACTGCACGCCTTATAAGTCAAGCGCTGCGATTATCACTGGTTGCTACTGATATTTTTAAACGATGAAATCCAAAACTTAGTCAACAACAAATTTCAACCCGAATCGGTCATCAGGATTTATGTGAGAACAAAATATAACTGTTATGACGTAAAAGACCCCAAAAATATCCTGTCGTCGGCCTAATGACCGATTTGGGTTTAATCTTTCAAAAATACGCAAATCTGGTTTAAAAGCTAAGCTTTACCTTGATTTGCCTATAATATAAATATGTGTGCTTTTAAGGCAAAATTTTAAGGATACTATTGTTATAACTACTATTTTTTTTAGTTTTCTATTGTTTTTTCAAAAGGAAATACCTAAATTTGCACGATTTATATCTTTTTTTTCATACTTATTATAACCTATAACTTTATCTATTGAAAACCTAGAAATAAAGCTTTATAAAAAGGTATTATTATATAATAAGGTATTATTATTAGGTTTTATATATTCTAATTCAAGGAAATAAATATTATAATAACATAAAACTTAAATTTAAAATAGTATGTCAGATTTACAATCAGTTACAGTAGTTCCTGGAATGGAAGGCAGAGACTTGTATGCAAGAAGTGTTACTCAGCACATTCCAGACCCTAGCGAAACAATGGTTGCAGGCCTTCAACAAAAAGGCCCAAAGTCCTCAGTTAGTGATAGTGATAAGAAGTTATCTCCAATTGTGGGCTTTTTGTATTCAATCTCTAGAGATGGTACACCAGAATACTGGCCATTACGTATTGGAACCAACACCTTAGGTCGTTCTAAAGACAATGACATTCAGCTTAAGGAGCAAACAATCTCGGACAAGCATGCAGTGATTAGCATCAAAAAGATGAAATCAACAGGCCGCCTGATAGCCAGCATTCGCGATGTGGGCTCAAAGACTGGAATGTTCTTGAATGATGAGGAGCTAGACTATGATAACCATTCGTGCAAGCATGAGGATATCATAAAGATTGGTGACAGCTACGAGCTGCTATTATTGTTGGTTGATGTAAGCAATTACAACCTTAAAGTGCGTGACAACTTCATGCCAATTCAAGAGGAAGATGAGCAGCCTAATGCTGCATTTCAGCCAGTACCTCAAGTTCCAGAGGTACCCGACAGTCCATATTCTCGACCACACAGAATAGAAGATGGCACAATCGACATGAGTGGCGCCAATTATCACGATTTAGAAGGCGGGGAGACCAAATTACTATAAAACTGAATAGCGATGGCAAATTTGGTATTAAAAGGAGAAAAGGGGAAAAACGAACATTACCATTATGTTGTTGATCCTCACTCAAGGCCTCTTGGGTCTGGAGGTATGGGACAGGTGCTTCGTGGCCAGAAGGTTAATGAAGACACTGGCACCTCTACAGAAGTCGCCATAAAATTTCTGTATGATGATCTTCCCCTCAATGTGATTGACCGAGCCCGAAAGGAAGCATCTATCCAAATTAACAACGACAACTTGGTTGAGATGCGCGAGTTCCTGGTTATTACAGAGGAGATTAACGGCACCCCTGTTAAGCGTTATCACGTAGTGAGTGAATTGTTGCGCGGAGTGAGGCTGTTAGACCTTCTGAAAGGCGAGAACACCGATTTTGAGGGAAATGAAGTGGCTTTTGCCACGGAGCTGTCGCAAAGATATCATGACGACAGAGAATCTACTGCGGTATTCATAGTAAAGAATATCTTGTCGGGCATCATGGCTCTTCATGATTATGGGTACATCCATCGAGATATAGACCCGAGCAACATCATGGTGACTTCGGAGAAAAAGATAAAGATAATTGACTATGGCCTGGTCAAGAAAATCGATTCTGTTAAAGAGTCACAAGATGCGCAACTAACTTATGCCGGCCAGTTTGTTGGTAAAGTCGCTTATGCGGCACCCGAATTGGTGGCTGGAGATATAGAGCATCAAAATGTGACTACCGATTTCTATGCAATTGGCATCTTGTTGTATCGATTAATCGTTGGCAGCTTGCCTTTTGACGGCACTAAAGCCGAAGTGATGAGAATGCAGTTGCAAGAAAGTTTGCCATTAGAGAAGGTGTCAAATCCCCAGATTCGTGAAATCATAAGGAAGGCAACCGAGAAGAAACAGGAGGACCGATATCAGTCGGCTTCAGAATTCAGAGTTGCTTTGGAACACCTTAAATTAAATGAGGAGAATAACCTATCAAATGAAGACGCCGAA
>CACYDA010000274.1 GCA_902773095.1 uncultured Lachnospiraceae bacterium
ATCATCAGAAGATACTGTACTGATCTCACTTTGTGCTTCACTCAAGTCATATGCATAATTGTCTGTTTCATAATTAAAGTATTTTTGAGCATAAGTGCCATAGACTAACATCGCCTTCACAACTTCTGCTGCTTTTTGATATGCTTCATTGTCCGCAACATGTGCAAACAGATAATCTGCATAGTCCTTTACACTATAGGTATACTCCTTACCGACAATTCCATTCTCCTCATCCACAATGATCTGTGCCTTAATTGTACCTGTCATTTCTTTTGCAGGAACATGACAGCGGAACATGTAATAATAGTCAGTATACGATCCATATTCATCATCATGATGTATTTCGTATACACTACTTGCATCATTGAGTGCATCGATTACTTTCACCTGCTCCGTAGAACCATCCGGAAGGGTAAACTTCATATACGCATTTTGATACAATTCATTGCCATATCTGACATTGTATGCAAAACCATTCAAAAATTGCATATAAAAATTCACGCCAATAGAACCATCCAGACTAATAGAATGTCCTGTGAGTTTTGCGCCTATATTATCGATTACTGTTTCACAAACCGAACACTTCCCGGTTCCATCGTCCGTATGCAATCCTGTTGGATCAATCAATAATTCACTGCTATATTCATCAAGTAAAGTCGATTCATCGTCCTCAAGATATTTATTTCCAAACTGATCTTCATAATGCGCCTTCTCCCCATAATCTGCACATGTAGAAGGTTTCTCCTCTACAAAAGTCAATTCTTTTTCAAAAGTATATTCCTGTCCATTGATATAAATTGGCTCATTACTCAAATTAATTATCCGATCACCAAACTCTTCTTTTTGGATATTCTTTACAGTCAGTTTGTGTTCATCCTGATCGGAATAATCAAATACCACATAGCCATGATCCCCATTTTCTTCTTTAAACTCGTCTGAAATAGTCACTCCATCCTGAATCAAATAACAAGGCATAAAATCAAACCTGCCAAATGCATAAGGATACAATCCTGTTCCCTCACCATTTTGTGCTTTTGTGACAACAACATAGCGAGGAACTCCACCCTGGTATCCTCCAATCGTAATAGGAGCACCATATTCATCTGTTGCATCTATTTTCAGATTTTCCGAAACCGTTAATGCGAAATCATTCTGATAATCAAACACATAACCAGCTATACTCTTAATGCTTTCCGGCAATTGAAACCATGTAAGATAGTCGTAATAATCACGTGAACCTTGCAATGCTCCATCTTCAATCACTTCAACTCCCTCAGGAATGATCAAAATATGATATTTGGAACTATTTCCCACCGATGAATCTATATATTCACTTTCATATTGTTCTTCCTCATCATTAAAAAGAACAGTACCAGAATACGAATTTGAAATGCTCTTTACCGGAAGGCCATCTATTTCATCCGGCAACGTAAGAACCTCAGTAAATTCACCGTTATAACCAATTACTCCAAGACTCCACTGATCCTCCTGATTTTCCTCCCCTATTTGTCCATTAAAACGGTATACGTATACAACACCGTCATCTGTAGTATATGGCACGCTGTTTTCCGTGTTCCATAACCCCAACGAATTCGAATATACCTGATCTGTCACACTGCCATCTCTTCCTCTAAACCGGCAGGTGTATGTATCGTTCCATTGATCATTGACATCATCATAAACAGTCTCCTTGTATATATAAGTGACGCCATCCTTTGATACTACTTTATTTTCGTAGTTATCCTCATCAATTTCAGCCTTCACCTTGTATGAGGCATGAAACCAATCAGCCATAGGTGTGACCGGTATCGTAGCCGCCAGTGTCAGACCTGCCATAACAGCTGCTAACACTTTTTTTGTAATAAATCTGTTTCCTTTTTTCATATCATTTTACCTCCATTCCTGATTCAAATATTGAAAATGAAATAATATGTCAAATCTACATGTTGACATCTGATAATTTTCATTCTCCCGCCTTCCCTGTGATGATCCATGGTGCCGGTTCTGTCTTATATGTATTCTTACTCGTCAGTTTTGAAACCGTAAGCTGCATAATCTCCGGATCTCTGATTCCAAGCTCACCACACAATTTTGGCATAGATGCCGCCACAATAAAGTCAAGTGTATAGATTACAAACTCCATATGCGGATTGATTTTAAGAAGACATTTCATCTCCTGTTCCATACTGGCAGATGCTACAAGCATCGTCACATCAGGCACAGGCAAATCCTTCATTGTCTCTTCATCCACATGATCAATAATCGTAATGTTATTCAGACCAAACTGACCAACATTATCTTCCAGTGTTGCCCTGTCTCTCGAATTATACTCTACCGCGATCACAGTTCCTTCGCCATCAAGAATTGCTGCTTCTACTGCGATTGATTCTCCTGAAATCACACAAACGTTTTTTCCATCATTGATCTGCATCTTTGAAAGAATCACTGTACGGATTTCAGAACCGACATATTTTACAGAACCATAAGCAAGCTCCCTGTTATCAATTCCAAATTTAATGGTAGTCCTTGCATTCGGATTCAACACAAGCATGCCTGCTGATTCATTGATCCCACGATCGATCATATCAGCCACTCTGCTTGTTTTGATTGGTCCTACCGGTTCACTTCCTTCATTGTAGATTACAGTACACTCACCCAGACCTGCATTGAACATTCGATAAAAAATATCCTTATGACCTGCCTCTGTAAATACAAGTACACTTCTGTGAGCCTCTACTGCCGGTATTAAGTTTTTGTTTTTCTTTGTAATATCAAGGATCTTAACGTGTTCCAAATCAACTTCTGTGTTGTTTAAAAAATACTGTAACCATGAAATTACATGTGTGTTGTTAAAAATACTGTTTTCTGTTGAATTTGCCATTGAGTGCTGCCCCTTTCCTTTTTTGTCACATTCTGTTTTCACTAACTGTTTCACATACATTTGCAAAACTCTATTATCAATTTTACCATAATTATATTAAAATTGCATTAAATTATTGTGAAAAACCACAAATAATTCGATGCAATCTTTTTCATCATGGTCGAATCAAACCAACCGTTGCTGTTTCACCGCTTTGAACAGTAAAAGATCCCAATCCATACTGCACTCCATAACTTTCATAGAAAGAATACAGTGTCATATTACCATATTCACTACTCCCATAAACGCCTCCTACGTCAAATGAACCATTGAAGTGATAGGGACTCTCACCAATCTCATCAATCCATCCTTCTCCATAATTGACCTGATAAGGTTCAACGGTAATGTTTCCACTTTCATCGATTGTAACATAAACAAGTTCCCATACGCCATCAAATATATATTCTGCTTTCCACTTTCCTACAAAATCCTCTTTTCCAAGACTTTTGTAATCAGGAGGCAATTCACCATTAGAAGCTTCAATTAACCACGCAAAATCTGTAGCTGCAGGTCTTCCAATACTATCCTCATAAGGCAGTTTTTGCTCTGTCTTAGTCTGCTCTTCTGTTTGTTTCTCTGTTTCTTTAGAAGGATCAGACTCCTTTTTTGTTGTTGCTTTTTCAGGCTTCTTTGTCGTTGCTTCTTCTGACGTCTCTTTCGTTTTTTTTGTCTTCTTTTCTGTTATTTCCTCTTTCTCTGTTTCAGTTTCAGATTCCTCTGTTTTCTTCTTAGAATCCTTCTTTTCCGAATCATCTTTTTCTTCTTGTTCAGAATCGTTTTTTTCTGTCTTGTCACGATCTTTTTTATCAGTATTTTTCATCTGATTCCCATCATCATCTGTTTTTTCTTGTATCGATGCCGTTTTACCACCTGAAGGGTTTATGATAATGACTGTTAACATAGCCATATTCGCTAAGATTAGTATGATTAAAAGTACTTTTCTCATTCTTTAGCCCTCCTTCACATTAAACCGGTAATAGGTATTCCATTCTTGCGTGCCTTCAAATTCCATTTGATCAACCATTTCTTCCGGATCTCGTGTTACCTTTATTGTATCGATTCTATCTTCTGGTTTTGTCAATTCAATCTTTCTATACATATTTTCATGAACTTCGTCATCAATTGCATAACTGTTTTCTCCCAAAGGCAAAATGACAAAAAAGACATTTTCTGACTCATCATAGGTATAACTTCCCGTCAAAATCTCACTGACTGACTTTTCTTTAAAGGAGTCATCACCATCTTTTTCCAACCTGACAGATGCCCACTCAATTGTCTCTTCATCAACAAGAGTAATCCTTATGGTGGTACCTGACGGATTCTTTTTTGACATATTCCAATATCCATTTACCCATTCTCCATCTTCATCAGAGTGACGAGCACTGTTTGAATTTATTTTTTCATCCTGCCCGGATGAATCTTTTTCGCTATTTTTCAACCAACCCGGACGCACAAAACATGCAATCACTATTTGTAAGATCAACACTGCCATAAGTACGATATCGATGATCATGATTCCTTTAGAACCCTTTCTGACCTGCTGTCCTGGAGCCTCTTCACTTTGTTGGACCTGCTGTCCTGGAGC
>CACYDA010000275.1 GCA_902773095.1 uncultured Lachnospiraceae bacterium
CCGGCCTGTGTTTTATTTGTTACAATAAAAATATCCTTCGTTGGAATCGTATAGGCTAATCTGTCAATTGATTCATTTACCATCAAATCATTTCCGCTGAGATTGAGAAGCTGCTTTGGTCTCTTCTGCCTTGACAATGGCCAAAACCTTGTTCCTCCTCCACCTGCCATTATAACACCATATTTCTTTTCCATAAAACTTACAGTTTCCTTTCTATCACATTCATTCTATTGTTCAAATTCTATTGTTCAGATACTATTGATCAACTGCACTGTCATATACAAACTCTGTTCCATTTTTTGTCAAGCAGCATCATTATCTTTCATAATATAATTTTATGATGCAAAAATCAAGTGTTTTATATGTTTTAAACCAAATACAATTATAATATTTTTTCGAGTAATCCTCTGTCATCTGATGCAAAAATCACAAAACCCCATCTTGTTGAACTGTCAACAACGGATTCATTTTTTGTAATTTCACTTTCATATACAACAATTTGTGGATGTTTTTCTTTAAATTTGTTTACCTGATCATAATCTTGCTGGTTAAACATAAATTTAATTGCTGCATTGGAAGGCTTCCGTATAGGAGTAAAATCCGGTTCTTTTCCCATGCCTACGTCAATTACCATTTTCACAAAATCATAACCAGTTGATAACTGAACCAGATTGGAACCGATACAGTCTCCCCCCATTCTGGCACCAATTTCTATGATTTTTACATCGCCTTTGGCATCTATTTTAAATTCCGAATGAGATGCGCCATTCTTTACTCCCAATGCTTCAAGTGCTTTGGTGATGGTTTTCTCTATTTCACTTACCTTTTCACGATCAAGTCCTGCCGGTTCTATATGACCCGTTTCAATAAAATGCGGACTTCCTGTTGTGTATTTTTTCGTCACAGTAAGGATATGATGAATTCCATGGTAAGAAATTGCCTCACAACTATATTCCTCCCCCTCTATATACTCTTCCACAATTGCGCTCTTTTCAAAAGAGTCCTTCACAGAACGATTTACCGCCTCTTCAATTTCTTCATATCGTGTAATTTTTGTGATACCTCTGCTTCCCGACCTGTCTGTCGGTTTTACAATTGCAGGGAGAGATATTTTATTTTCATAATCAACCTTTTCCCCTTCAAACTGCTTATAAAACCTTGGAACACTTATCCCATTTTCTTTAAGACATTTCCGCATCTCATACTTATTGGTTGTTACTTTGACACAGGCTTCATCATTACAAGGAAGATTCAGTTTTGCTGCAACATAATTCACAGTAATCGCAGCCAGATCTGAGGCGATACTGACAACTGCTGACGGTCTGATCTTAAGACACTCCTCATAGATTCTTTCCTTTTCTACAATACTGATGGGGTAAAAGACATCTGCAGTTCTTTCGCCGATAGAACCATCCTGCCAGGCGAATACATGCGTTTCATATCCCATCTCCTTCGCCTTTAAAATCAATGGATTTTGAAAATCATTTGCTCCGATAATTACTATTTTTTTCATATAAAACCTCAATTCTAAAAGATGTATGCCTATATCATCAGTTTCTTAATCAGCTTATGGTATCGTATGATACTTTTCGCCTTCCCGATTGCCAAACCAACTGACCAGCATATTACAACAAGTACAATCACCTTGCATTTATCATTGACAAATCCTTATCATTCTCCCGGCTTTTTGCTATCCCATAACCACTGAGAATCATAAACGTACTGACACATACCTTGCATGCTGTTGCAATGATATATTTTCTATTATAAAAAGAAAGCGCAACAGGCAGTCCCGGATTGTTGGAAATATAATGATGGATAATCATTAATATGATTGCTACTCCTTTTACCTGTTTCGTCTTTTCTTTTGAAAAAAGCATCGTTTCTACTTCATTATTCATTTCTATTTCTTTTCTCTTTCGCTGATCAGCTTGTCAAATCTGCCTAATTCAAGCTCCTTTTTGTAATCAATCATGATATCTTTGTATGACTTGTATTTTGGCACAAATGAGAAATCTCTCTCCGCCTTTGACATGTCAAATAAAAATGAAGGCGTATTATTTGGCTTGTCCGGTCTGTATACGATTTTCGACTCATTTTCTTTATTGCCAAATACCTCTATGATTGCCTTTACCTGCTCCTCTAAATCTAATTCTGTACCGGATGTCATATTATACAAACCTCTTGTCTTGTCAGACAAAAGTGCAAGGTAAAATGCCTCTGCAACGTCTTTGACATAAATAATATCTCTTGAAATATGTGGATCTCCCCAGATTTCAATATCTTTTCCCTCTTTTGCATTTTCAATAAATGTCTGGATACCTGATTTGTATTTCTTTCCATTCACATAAATGGTAGCATGAGGACCCACACCATATACCGGCGGCAATCTGAATACCGCACATTGCATTCCATGCTGCTGGTTATAGTATTCCATTACATCATTTGCCGCGTTTTTAGAGATGACATAGACAGCATGGTCACCTGTATATTTAAAGTTTCGTGGTTCGTCTTCTGTAAGAGCCACACCTTTTTTCCATGAATTAATCACATCTGCATAGGAAGAGGTAGAGATGACCTTTTTAATGTTGTTTTTTCTGCAATACTCTAACACATTGATGGTTCCGATCACATTCACATTAATGTAATCTTCTGCATTCTCATCCACATCAATATCTACTTTTGCATTTGCCGGAAGCAGGCCTGCAAGCAGAATCACGCCTTCCACACCCTCTTTCGGTAATTGATCAAAATCCGACTTATTTGTAATATCAAGTTCAACAAAACCGGCACCCATGTTTTCTAACACACTGCCAAGGTTCTTATTTCTTCCTACTGCCAACACTTGTTTGTTTTCGCTTAGGAGTTTTTCTACTGTATACATTCCTATAAAGCCTGTCGCACCGATTACTATGATCATAATTAAATTCCTTTCTTGTAAAATTCGATTATCTTATCTGAAATAAAATCTACCTGTTCTAATTGTAGTGAATAAAACATTGGGAGTCTGACTAATCGTTCACTTTCTTTCGTTGTATATACATCTTCACCTGAAAATCTTCCGTAACGTTTTCCTGCAGGCGCCGAATGCAATGGTACATAATGAAATACTGCCTGAATACCATTTTCCTTTAAATAATTGATTAATTTTGTTCGTTCCTCTAAATCTCTTGCTTTTATATAAAACATATGCGCATTATGAACACAATCACTAGGAATATATGGTCTTTCAATCTGTTCCACATCTTTCAGATTTGTGTTATATCTGTTCCACAATTGCAAACGGTGCTCGTTAATTTGATCGGCCACCTCAAGCTGTGCATACAGATATGCCGCATTTAATTCGCTAGGCAGATAAGAGGATCCGGCATCTACCCATGTATATTTATCAATCTGCCCTCTGAAAAATTTACTTCTGTTTGTGCCCTTTTCTCTGATGATTTCTGCTCTCTCCACATTTTCTTTGTCTCTGATCAGTAGCGCTCCACCTTCTCCCATGCTGTAATTCTTCGTCTCATGGAAGCTGAAACAGCCATAGTCACCCATAGTACCCAGTGCTTTTCCTTTGTAGGAACTCATTACACCCTGGGCTGCATCTTCAATCACTGTCAGATGATTATTTTTAGCAATTTCCATAATCTTGTCCATCTCGCATGATACACCTGCATAATGGACAGGTACGATTGCTTTTGTCTTGACCGTAATGGCATTTTCAATCAGATTTTCATTGATATTCATTGTCTTAGGATTGATATCTACAAATACTGCTTTTGCTCCTCGAAGAACAAATGCATCTGCTGTCGATACAAATGTATAGGAAGGCATGATGATCTCATCTCCCTCTTTTACATCTGACAGAATAGCTGCCATCTCAGTTGCATGTGTGCAAGATGTTGTTAGCAATGCTTTCGCAATTTTTGTACGCTCTTCAATCCATTTATTACACTTCTGTGTAAATTCTCCATCTCCACAAATCTTTTTGTTATCAATGGCTTTCTTAATAAATTCAAATTCTTTTCCCGTATATGGAGCTTCATTAAAATTAATCATTGCTAATCTCCTTTCCTTGATTGATATAATAAATGCTTACAATATATAAAACAATAACAATTGCAGATAAAATGCCTCCATAAAAAAAGCACAGACCTTTCAGATGATAGGACTTCAGAATATTTTTTCCAAAAACAAACAGGATCATGCTTGCAATAGAAAAAACTGCCAAAAAAATATTCTGCTTTCTAAGCATAATAATAACCATATACAGCAGGTTGATAATTGCAAGAAATCCACCTGAAATCAGCATCAGAATCAATTCCTTTTTGTAGTCTTCTAACGAAACATCATAAATCATTCCAAGTATCTTTCTTCCAATTAACTGTGCAAATGCAATCCCCAGTACCACAATTCCGATAACCATCGCAAGAAGTCTGTTAATATTGCCAATGAGATTCTTATTCTCTTTCGCTGCGCGCATCACCGCCAGCTTATTAATCACGGGATTAAACACAAAGTTACTGAGTAATGTCACCACATATATGGTCAAAAATAAGATATTAAAAATTGTCTGCTCCTCATCTGTGATTGCTGAATCAATAATGTATTTTGGCGCATTACTGATATACATCAATAAAAAAGCTGCCACAAAGATTGGAATACAGCCTTTTAATAACGATACGACATTTTTTGTATTGACTTTACTTTTTTCATAATACTCTTTCGGTATCACATTTAAGGTAACAAATAAGAGAAAAC
Source organism: uncultured Lachnospiraceae bacterium (assembly GCA_902773095.1). GTDB lineage: Bacteria > Bacillota > Clostridia > Lachnospirales > Lachnospiraceae > Bovifimicola. The sequence continues at coordinate 4,753 of CACYDA010000275.1, forward strand.
TTACTGCTACGTCAATTCCAACCGTCATCACAATATTTCCTGTTGCAAGATACAATCCAAAAAACATCAGGATGAAAATACAGTTTCGAATCGCCCATATCTTTGAAGCGATATCAAGTCTTCCTATTTGTTGAAGCCTGCTGTGAAATACATCCTCATAAGATTCTATGATCTTATAGACGCAAATCAATGCGACAACTACCGCCTTAACAAAGGAATAGTTTTTCCCAAATATACTATAAGCAAGGTAGATGACAGAACAAACCGTCATGGTAATGACTGTGATATTTCTGGAATACAGATATTCACTAAAACTGCTCTTTTCTTTAATATCCGTAACCTGATAATTTCTCATGCCGAATTTGCCAATTGTCATCATCAGATTTGCAATGGAAAAACCGATGGCAATGTAACTCGCTTCTGTCACATTTCCACTTCTGGTAATAATGAGCATTAAAAGCATGCTCTGAAAGGAATTTGACATTGCTGCAACCATATTCCATATGAATGTACTTTTTGATACATTTTTACTATTTAAAATAAAATTTGATAATGCTTTCATTGTTATTCCTATATGTGTATTGCAAGTGATCTGCGATACAGCCAAATGTTCTGCTATTTTTCAAAAACTTCCATCCAACATTCCTTCGATAATTGCGGATCACGAATCTGGGCGACCTTATTTTTATTCTCAAGTAAAACACTGTAATCATCACTTACAAAGAAGTTGGGATCTTCTACTTCACTATTATGAACCTTGATTCCTTTTGACTGAAAATAATCCCATAATGTAGAGCATGGTCTTATATAGATTTTTTTGCCACTTCCCAATAAGGTAAGTGTATTGCTAAACGCTTCCTGTCTGTCATGATAGAAAAATGCAATATCAAGACCATTGATCATCTGATTATACTCTTCCAGTGGCATAAAATCTTTCACCGGAATAAAACGGTCACCAAACAATTCTTTTCCTTTTTTCACCACTTTTTCAACATACTTTTCGCTGCCGCCGTAAGAAAGAGGACAAGTAATCGTCATCTTTTTGTTATCATTTGCTTTGAGAAGATCAAGTGCTTCCAGATGATGGTTTGAAACACTTGCTGAATTTCCAAGGAGTACTGTGTTTAGCTTTTCTTTAAAAACAATCTCTACTTCTTCATTCACATCTGAATTATAAGGATAAGACATTCCTTTTGCAAGAATCAGCTCTGCATCCATCTTATACCATTCGACGGCAAGGTTGTAATCTGCCTCCACGTTTGTAATAATGTGTTTGATATTCTTTAACGCTTTTTTCCTCACACCCTCATACAGTTTTAAAAGAGGATTTTTCATATTCATGCACTGTGTGAAATACAAATCTTTTCCCCATATGACCCAGTAAAACTTTTCTGTCACCTTCATATGAAACATCAGCATCAATAGTAACACAGGAGAAGCCAGTGAATGGATAATAATCTTATCTGATTTCTTCATCATTTTATACAATTTGATATGTTTCACAGGCGATACAAAGCTTGAAAACATCACTTTTTTATGTTCTTTTAAAAGTTTGCCGCTGCTCTTGCCATAATGAAATACGACATGTCTTTTCATATCAAATCCGCAGTCTTTTAAAAACTTGATATAGTAAACAGAAAACTTTTCCTGTTTATTAAAAATATGCAATATCATTCTTCTCTCTCCTTTATTCCATCATAGTCCATTTTTCTGACATGATATTGAATATCTTCTAGGAGTTTTCTGTTTTTTGCAGTAATATCTGATAAAAGTCCAATGACAAAAGTCATAAATCCCATCATCATCAATGTACTTCCCAGAATCAGTGACTGGGTATGCCCTGCTCCATCACCATTAAAGAAAAAAATAAGGTATCTGACATCAATTGCAAGTCCGATCAAAAGAGGTATAGAGGCAATCACCGAAAAAGTTTTGAGTGGGGAATACATAATATACGCACGAAGAATTGTTACCATAGATTTTTTCACATATCCCATCATGCTGTTAAACAGTCTTGAAGGTCGTAACTCTCCATTTGTTCGGATTGGAACAGATGTCTGTGCAATCTTGTTTCTTCCTGCCTGCACAATGGTTTCGAGTGTGTACGTATATTCATTTGTTACATTTAAACGGAGAGCCGCTTCTCTGCTGTATGCCCTAAAGCCGCTCGGCGCATCCGGAATATCCGAATTGGATGCCTTTCTGACAACCCAGCTGCCAAAATGCTGTAGTTTTTTCTTAACAAACGAAAAATGTTCCGTTTGATCAATTGGTCTCTCGCCAATCACGATATCCGTCTTTCCTTCAATAATCGGTCTTACTAATTTTTCAATATCATCTGCCACATACTGGTTATCTGCATCCGTATTGACAATGATATCTGCACCATTTCTAAGACAGGCATCGATTCCGGCCATAAATCCATGTGCCAGTCCTTTATTTCTCTTAAAATTCACAACATAGTTAACACCCCATTTTCTTGCAACCTCAACTGTATTGTCCTTACTTCCATCATTGATGATCAGATATTCAATCTCATCAATTCCATCTATGTGTTTTGGCAAATCATTCAATGCGATCTCTAAAGTATCTGCCTCATTATAACACGGTATCTGAATAATTAATTTCATCTCTGTGCTTCCTTCCTTGTATACATCAACCTATATTTCACTCTGCCGGACAATCCTATGCATCAAAGCATAGGATTGTCCGGTCGGATTTTTGCATCTAATCTCTTGAAAAAATATCTCTTGTATAAACCTTATCTTTCACATCAACCAATTCTTCAGAAATTCGGTTTGCCACAATGACATCACTGATTTTCTTAAACTCATCTAAATCTCTGATCACCCTTGACCGAAAGAATCGATCCTCTTTCAGTGCCGGCTCATAGACAACGACTTCTACACCTTTTGCTTTGATTCGCTTCATCACTCCCTGAATAGATGATTGTCTGAAATTATCAGAATTGTTTTTCATTGTAAGTCGATAAACACCTACCACTTCCGGTTTTCTTTTTAGAATCATATTCGCAATATGGTCTTTTCTGGTTGTATTCGCGTCAACAATCGCACGCACAATATTATTAGGCACATCTTCATAATTCGCAAGAAGCTGTTTTGTATCTTTCGGCAGACAATATCCACCATATCCAAAGGATGGGTTATTGTAATGGTTTCCAATACGCGGATCAAGACCAATTCCATCGATAATCTGCTTTGCATCAAGACCTCTGATTTCAGCATAAGTATCTAACTCATTAAAAAATGCTACTCTCATGGCGAGATAGGTGTTTGCAAAAAGCTTGATGGATTCAGCTTCTGTTGAGTTGGTATACAACACTGTGATATCCTCTTTTACAGCTCCCTGTTTCAACAGATTGGCAAATTTTTCTGCTCTTTCAGATTTTTCACCGACAATGATTCTTGATGGATAAAGATTATCATACAATGCATGACCTTCTCTTAAAAATTCAGGTGAAAACATGATATTATCAATATGATATTTTTTCTTGATCTGCTCCGTATATCCCACCGGTATCGTCGATTTGATTACCATTGTTGCTGCAGGGTTAATCTCAAGCACTGTCTCAATCACATTTTCTACACTTGAAGTATCAAAATAATTCTTTTCCGGGTCATAATTGGTCGGAGTAGAAATAATAATAAACTCTGCACCTTCATATGCCTTATTCACATCTGTTGTAGCCAAAAGATTCAACTCTTTCGTTGTAAGATACTGTGTTATTTCTTTATCTATAATAGGGGAGATTTTGTGATTGATCATCTCTACCTTTTCTTCAATTACATCAAGAGCAACAACCTCATTGTTCTGTGACAGTAATATGGCATTTGATAATCCTACGTAACCTACACCTGCAACTGCAATTTTCATCTTCATCCATTTCCTTTCTATATTATCGTTCCAACCTGTTCAGTGCACTGAACAATGCTCTAATGGAAGCTCTGGTGATATTCGTACTCTGTCCTGCACCATATGTTGACTTACTTGTATCTGTATTTGTCACGGAAATATAAGCTGCCGCTTTCGCCTGTGAGCCCTCACCAAGTGCATGCTCAGAATAATCATTAATCTTAAAGTTCACTCCTGTCACTTCATGAAGCGCCTTTTTCACGGCATCAATCGGACCATTTCCAGTCATTATGATCTGTTTTTCTTCTCCTTTATACTTGAAGCATAAATCTGCCCTGGTATCGCCGCATGGTTCGTCATCTACATCTTCCATTTTACATGAAATGAACGTATAAGGATACTCCCGTTCTGTCTTAAATGTCAAATACTCTTTTCTGAATTCTTCCATAATCGTCTCTGGAGCCACTTCCCCCTGTGCCTCAGCAATCTTCTGTATGACATCTGCAAATTCTTTATGCATTCCCTTTGGTAGTTTGTATCCAAAGTAATGATCCATCACAAACGCAACGCCGCCTTTTCCCGACTGGCTGTTAATTCTAACGATCGGTTCATATTGTCTTCCCACATCACTAGGGTCAATCGGAAGGTAAGGAACTTCCCAGATTCCATCATCTCTCTCCATCATTGCTTTCATACCCTTATTGATCGCATCCTGATGGGAACCGGAAAAAGCAGTAAAAACAAGTTTACCGGCATACGGATGTCTCATTCCTACCTGCATCTTAC
>CACYDA010000276.1 GCA_902773095.1 uncultured Lachnospiraceae bacterium
CGGTGGTGATGGAAGATCCTCTTATCAGCCTGTCAGCGCCGAAGTAGAAGCATATACGCCTATCATCCGACTTTACGCTCAACGCTATGGCGTTGGTGAGTATGTGGAACTGATAAAGGCAATAATGATGCAAGAGAGCGGTGGACGTGGCCTTGATCCTATGCAGGCATCCGAGAGCGGATATAATACTCGTTACCCGCACAGCCCCAATGCAATAACCGATCCGGAGTATTCGATTGATGTAGGCGTCCAGACCATTGCGGACAGCCTGCGTCAAGCAGATGTGGATAGTCCTCTTGACATGGATAATATCAAACTGGCCCTGCAAGGATACAACTATGGCAACGGTTTTATCTCATGGGCACGGGCAAATTACGGAGGTTACACACCTATTGCAGCGATAGAGTTCTCTGATATGATGGCTGCCCGTTTGGGCTGGGCGGGATACGGCGACAAGCAGTATGTTGCCCATGTATTGCGGTATTATCCCATAGGCCACGCTTTTACCGCCGGAAACAATCAGGCTATCGTTGAAGTAGCCTTGACACAGGTTGGCAATGTGGGCGGTGAACCATACTGGAGTTGGTGGGGTTTGAGCTATCGGGTGGAATGGTGCGCAATGTTTGTTAGCTGGTGTGCCGATCAATGCGGATATCTGGATACAGGTGTTCTTCCAAAGATGGAGGGTGTTATTCCATATGTCGAATGGTTCCAGGCGCGCGGTCAATGGCAAGATAGAAGCTTCGAGCCAAAAGCCGGAGATATTATCTTCTTCGACTGGCAAAACGATGGCTTACCGGATCATGTCGGAATAGTAGAAAAGTGTGAAGGTGGGCTTGTATATACTGTCGAGGGAAACTCGGCTGATCGCTGCGCTCAGTGCAGATACTATGTTGGCTCCTCATCGATCTATGGCTATGGAACCCCTGAATACTAATCCACTATCACGGCCCAAAGATAAACCTATGGGCCGCTTTACATAGAATTCAATGTTAAAAGACATTATTCGCTTTTTTTCGACAAATTCTTCGCTGTATAATTTAACTACGCCGGAAGTAAATCTAAATACAAGGAGAGAAATAACGTGAACAAAAACCTTAGAATGGCCGCAATAACAATCTCTGCTATGGCAGAACAGCATGGTGTGCCTGAATCACAGTTGCGAAAAGAATTAGCAGAAGCAATGGATTATGCTATCAATAATCCCGACCCAACTGTGAGAGAACAGATCAAGGCTTTTTCTTACTCTGGAAGCAGCCCAACTGTAGAAGAATTCATTTTATGGATTACCGAGCAGGCAAAGACACGGCTTGAGCTAATACGAACAGAGAATTAAAAAATCAAAAAAGCGATAGACAATGCATTCTCATTGCAAAGTCTACCGCTTTTTGCATCTTTTAGATGTTGGGATAAAAGACAGACCGAAAATGATCTTCACCCTTTAGGAGTGTCGGGATTTGCGCCTTTAATAGTTCCAATAAATCAATTGCACATTGATGGTATTGTTCGAACTCTTCTTCTGTGTTGACCCCACCAAATGAATTAACTAAGGTACCGGCGTCTTTCGCAATAGCCTCAAGACCGTCTACGAGTTCTTTATATGCAACCGAATCCCTTTGATCCTCAAACAGAATCTCGACGTATTGAGACAAATAGGAAATCATATCATTCCCGTCTGTCTTCTCATGGCCAGCAAGATCTTGTAGAATGGACACCTTCTTATATGTATCCGCTTCAATATAATCTCCAAGAATATGAACGTAATAGATTATTCCCGCAAGACTATTGCACTTGTCTGAATACCCAAATAAACCTGGGAGTCTACTAAATCCTAGAACTGTATTAATGGTGCCCAGTAATATGTTCCTACGCGCATCCCAAAATTTCCTTACACTTGCATTTTCGTATTCTCTGTCCCACCCCTGATGGGTGTATAAACGATGGGTATTTGCGTTTATCTGCTTGCCGCTCCCCATTAAATCTTCGCTGTAGTCAATAGTCGAAAACCGGAGGGGCAGTCCGCCCATTTTCATGGTTTTTAGGAAAGAGAACTGATATTCTCCACTTCCGCCAAATTGATCAATGGCAAGGTAAGAGGCATACTCTAAGGCAGTTACATAGTTTCGTATAGTGTCAGACTGATACTTTGAGTACCCTTCTTCAAACAGCACCGCTTCGAGTTCTTTGTTATGCTGAAACGCATAAGGGTGAGCAAAACAATAGAGGGTGTTCGTTGATACTATTGTTATGATAAGTACAAGTATAGTTAGGGCACGTACAGCTTTTTTCACGTTATTTCACCAAAACAAACTTAGTGTCGTTGAACACAAGCAGTTTCTTCCCCCGTTGGACCTCAAATGTATATGTCACGATCTCGTAATTGCTCTCTTCTGGAGGGACTATCTCAACCACAACTATTGAATTGTCCGTGTATTTTTGACTTTTAATATCTTTGCTCTTAAAAACTGCCGTGAATTGTTGAGGATCGGACTGTTTTCCCCGGTCTACTTTTTCAAGAACCCAATCGGTAAACGTTATTACAGAGTCGCCATCTGTGACCGTAACTCTTATGGTCGCACCCTGCTCAATCATTACTGCAGGGATTTCCAGAACAGTCCCATCAAAGAGAATATCCGGATAATCTCTTTCGTTTTGGCGGTTAAAGTAATATCGTTGCTCAAGTTGTTCAATTAAGAAGAGAGGCCTATTAGTATCGTGAAGCATTTCTTCAATTTTAACTTGATTATTCTGACTAATATTCAGCTCTTCAGCCAGTCCAAAGAGAAGGTCGCAATTCAGAACAAGTGGTTGATAAACTGGCGGTAAAGCAACCTTTCTTTCTTCTTCAAGCCATTTGTTGAAAGTCTTGATCTCTTCCTTACGCTGCTTTGAATCGTTTCTCTTTGCAACTAATTTCTGGACTTCTGACAAGTACTCATCGTTTTTCTGATACTGAACATCGATCAGATAATTGATGTTTTCTTCTGCCAAATCATAGGCTTTCTGAAGATAATTCCTATCATTTGTCCTTGCATACAAATCCAAATAAGACTGTGCGGCAAGATATCTAAGTGCCCAATCATCGGTTTCAATGTTTTTCAGCAGAAGTTGCAGATAATGCTCTGCTCTAGAAACATATTCTTCGGAAGTAAATAGTTCAGACGAAGCAGCTAACGCGATAGACAGTGTTTTTGCAAAGTCATGATCTTTTCGGAAAGTATTGATGTGAAGATCTTCATACGTTTTAACTGCTTCAAGGCATTTTGCGTATTCACCTTTGGCATAATAGCTTTCAGCCAATACAAGCCAGTATTTTCCGTAAGCCTGGTATGTGTTGCGGTTTTTCTCTAAAAACTCAATTCTACGCGTAATATTGGGGTTGTTTTCCCATAAAACAAAGCTTTCAACAGACCGCTCGTTAAGTGCCAGCATGCCGTCCAGATTATACTTTTGGCACATTTCGACCATGTATTCAAAAGCTTCAGACCTGCTCTCGTGAAGGTTTTGCGCAGCACTATCCTCTAATGTCCATCCCTCTTCAATATATTTGCTTTCTATCTCGCTCAAATATGACTTATAACTGTCAGACGAATCAACTGCCATATAAATCACTGATACTAGAGCCTTAATCGGACTTTTCGATTGAACTAGACTGAGAACGCTCATTGGATTGGGTATTTTCCGTTGAAACGCATTCGCCTGGTTTTGCTCGTAAATATACTGAATGCGTTCTCTCTTAGTTTCGATACTCTGATAGGCATTAATTGTGTTCAACAGCACTCTGATCTGCGTCATAGTATCTTCATCAACGGCATTTGGATTTATATTGTTGACGATATCAGAGTATACGTTATCCAAATACAGACGGCTATTGGTAGAGGCATTGATTTCTTGCGAAAGTACAGTGAGATAGTTAAGCATCGCAATAGAGCTTAACTGTTTATCAGTCATGGTTGATGTTCCGCTTCCTGTCCCATCGCTTCCTTCTGTCCCGTCTCCGACTGCAAAAGCATTACTAAGAAAAAACGATGAGAAACATATCAGCAGGACTAAAATGAGTGCGATGATTCGTTTGATGATTTCGTGAGTGCTAACAGTTTTAGTCACAGTTTTGCCCTCTTTCTATTTTAGGTTTACCCAAAATGTAAACCTTCTGGTCGCAGTATTAGATTCCGTAGAGCGCGATATGCACTTCGACAAACAAAACGCCTTGCTTAGCATAACGGCTGCGATCTCTTATTCTTTCTATGTAGCTGACACTTGCGCTTTTTATAGCCGCATAGCC
>CACYDA010000277.1 GCA_902773095.1 uncultured Lachnospiraceae bacterium
ATTGACAGAGAATGAAGGATGTGGTAATCTGTATTAAGTCATTAATACAATGGTATATAAGATACGATTGTAATAAAAAATTACAGACATAATGATGAAACACAATGATATCTAAAAGAGAAAAAAATAAATCATGGAGGTTGCTATGAAGAAAAAAAATGGTAAAAAGAAAGTAGTAGGGATAGTAATTGCGATTGTGGCAGTCATAGGTGTTGTGGGGATTGCAGGAGGTATTCTTGGATCAGGAACACCGGAAATGGCAGAAGGTGAGGGAACTATTCAGGTTCAGACTTACAAAATGCATGATTTGACGAAATCAATCAATGTTTCAGGAACTGTTGAGAGTCAGAATGTTCTTACAGTAGCAACAGATTTGACCTGTAAAGTAAAAGAATTGAATGTTTCTCTTGGAGATTATGTCAATGAAGGTGATGTATTGTGTGTACTTGATGATTCACAGATTAGAGAAGCAATAGAAAAGCTGGAATCACAGGTATCAGATTCCGAAAAGCTTGCCGCAAAACAGAATGAAATTGCAAAAAGAAATCTCACTCAGGCTCAGGACAACAGAGATAAAGCAGTGGCAAATGCAAAAGAATTAGCTGACAAAGCGAGAACAGAATACAATGATGCCGTAAACAAATATAATGCGCTACCGGATAAAAATACCGAAGAGGCACTTTTGTTAAATCAGCAGATAAAAAGTTTAGAGACGGCATTAAAAGAGGCAGAAAAAAATATTGAAACCGTTCAGAGCAGTGCCAATGAATTGGTTCAAAGCGCACAGGACACACTGGATCTCAATTCCATTTCAAACGGCGGCAACAGTGAAGCGACAAAAGAATTATCAGAATTGTACAGACAGTTAGAAGGTGTGAAAATCGTTGCAGGTCAGTCCGGTGTGATCACAGTATTAAACACCTCGCAGGGTTCTATTTCAAATGGAATGTTAATGCAGATTGAAGACAACAAAAACTTAAAGATCAAAGTAGGGATCAAAGAAAAGGATATTATTTATGTCACGGATGATATGGTTGCCAATGTGACATCAGATGCATTGCCGGATGAAAAATATTCAGGAAGAGTAAGCAAGGTGATTAACTTTTCTGCTTCAGCCGGAACATCTAATATGGCGACAGCAGGTACAGGCATAGCGGATAGTGGATACAGTGCAGAAATTATCATTGAAGGTGATACAAATCTTCTTCTTGGAATGTCTGCAAAAGTGGAGATTATTCTTGAAGATAATGGCAGTGCGCTTTCACTTCCTTATGACAGCATTATAAAAGAAGAGAATGGTACCTATGTCTATAAGGCATCAAAATCATCAGAGAATAATTACAAAATTGAAAAAGTCAGTGTAACATCGGGAAAGGACAGCGGATACTACACAGAAGTAACTTCTGATAGCTTAAGTGAGGGTGATTTGGTTGTCAATTATCCGAATCAGGTGTCAGTAGGTGAAGAAGTACGAGTAAATATACATGATGCAGAAGATTAGAATAACAAAATACCGTGATACTCATAAGATCAGATTGGAAGATGAAAGGATAAATGCATTTTGTACAGGATTCATAGAATGATTGTACAGCTTCTTTGAAAGTTAAGATTTTGCATAGGTATATTATGGAGAAAAAAGTAGTCATTGATTTAAGAAAAATTGTAAAAAAATATTACGAGAATGAACCCAATGAGCTTGAAATCCTTCATGGAATTGATTTACAGATTTACGAAGGTGAGTTTGTAGCAATTGTTGGTGAGTCGGGATCCGGAAAAAGTACACTGATGAATATCATTGGCGCCCTCGACCGACCGACGGAGGGAGAGTATTTCTTGGATAATGAAGATATTTCAAGTCTTAAGGACAGGGAATTAAGCGAGATCAGAAACCAGAAAATAGGATTTGTTTTTCAGAGCTTTTGTCTGATCCCAAGAACTCCGGCAGTGAAAAATGTGGAAGTGCCGATGATGTATGCGGGAGTTGGAAGACGTGAAAGAAAAAAGAGAGCATATGAACTTCTCGAAATGGTTGGAATGGGAGAGAGGGCAAATCATAAGGCGAATGAACTTTCCGGTGGACAGAACCAGAGAGTAGCAATTGCAAGGGCTATGGCAAATGATCCGTCAATCATTCTGGCAGATGAACCGACAGGTGCTCTCGATTCAAAAACAGGACATCTTGTGATGGACATTTTTCACAAGCTCCATGACGAACAGAAAAAGACGATTGTTCTCATTACACACAGTAGAGAATTGGCAAAAGAGACAGAGAGGATCATTACCATCAGTGATGGAAATATTATTTCTGATGAGATGAATTTCGCAAAAATCGAAAGAGATAATAGAATAGACCTTGAGAAGATGAGTGGAGGTGGTATTTCATGAATATATCAGAGAGTATAAGGCTTGCTTTTGGAAATATTCGTTCAAATAAATTGCGGTCGTTTCTTACGATGCTCGGAATCATCATTGGTATCAGTTCCGTCATCACGATTACGACAATAGGTGAATCCCTCAAAGCCACGATTGCCAACACATTTGCCTCAATAGGTGGAACCAATCTGGTTTCGGCTTACATAGAAATAGTAGACAAAGATGGAAATTATGATCCGACAGCCTATGAAATGACAGGGGAGGATTATATTACCTATGAAGATTTGATGGATTATCAGGAGGAATTCAAAGATAAAGTAAAATCTGTAGCAGCCCTCAGTGGTGTCGGCTTAGGGCAGGTTGCAGGAGAAAATGGTACGTCAAAGGTGGGTGTGTTTGGGGTAATGCCGGGATACCTGAAAATGAACAAGATTGATCTCATCAGAGGAAGAGAGATTTCACAGAGAGATAATGATGAAAAAAGAGCTACAGCGGTGGTATCCGATTTGTTTGTGAAAAATGTGTTGAAGGGAGCCGATCCTTTAGGAAAAAAGGTAGAAATTAAGTTGATGGATGGAACAGTGATCAATGTATATGTGGTCGGAATATATCATTATGACCTTTCAAGGTTTGGTGGAGGCGAAGGAAGAGATTCTGAAAGTCAGACACATCTATTCATCCCTTTGACATATTCATTAAATATTTTGGGAAGTATGGGAAAACCGGAAGGTTTTGAGTCGTTTAATTTTCTGACAGCAACAGGTTATGATGCATCAAAAGTTGCTAAGGAAACTGAAAAGTATTTTAAAGAAAAACTTTATTCCGACAAAGAAAATCTTGTACTTACATGTTATGATCTTAAATCAGAGTTAAGTATGACAAATAAGGTTCTTGATATTGTGACGATTGCGATTTCTGTTATTGCAGCAATCTCACTCCTGGTTGGAGGCGTGGGAGTGATGAACATCATGTTGGTCAGTGTCATTGAAAGAACGAGAGAAATCGGTATCCGAAAAGCATTAGGGGCAAAAAATGGAAGCATACAGCTTCAGTTTTTGATGGAGTCGGTTGTCATCTGCGTGATTGGTGGTATACTAGGCATCCTCATAGGAATCCTAAATGGTGTGATTATTGGAAAAGTGGCAGGAATGATGATATCTCAGATGGGTACGGGTGTTGCATCACTTTTAACTGTTACAGTCAGACCATCCATCAACGCAATTATTATTTCGGTTGTATTTTCGGTATTGACAGGAATCATCTTTGGTTCGTATCCTGCAAAGAGGGCAGCAAAACTGTCACCGATTGATGCTTTGCGATTTGAATAAAAACATAGAATAAAAATCATAGAATAA
>CACYDA010000278.1 GCA_902773095.1 uncultured Lachnospiraceae bacterium
AAATTAGTATCATGGGAATCATAACAGTTTTACTGTCATTACAGTTCAAAAATACAAAAAGTGAATATGCTACATTGATTGTTCTTGCAGTATCTGTACTTATTTTTGGTTTTGGCATTTCAAAACTAAGGGAAATTGTCTCTGTGATTAATGATATAAAAAGTGAATTTGGAGTTTCAAACGGATATTTGGAAGTAATGGTTAAAATCGTTGGAATCTCGTATATCTGTGAGTTTTCATCAGATATCTGTAAGGACAGCGGAATGTCAGCACTTGGTAACCAGATACAGATTTTTGGAAAGCTTTCCATACTTGTGGTTGGAATGCCCGTTTTTGTACAACTGTTGGATACATTAAGTGGATTGTTATAATACCGGATGGTAGCACAAAAATGCAGGGAAAAGAGGAAGAATGAAAAGAAGTGTATTGATTCTGTTGATGATGATTATGACATTTTCAGATAAGAATAATATTTGTATGAAAATGGAAAATGTAGCCGAAGATAACCGGATTGATGGAAATACAAATGATGCGGATATGATAGGAGATAACTGGAACAATGGAGATTCAAATGATGAAGATCTGACGGATGAAATCAGAAAATACTTTGATTTAGGAGAGGTAAACCGGTATTTGGAGGAACAGAATGTGAGTATTGATTTTGAAGAAATCGTGAGAGATTTTTCAAAAGGAAATATTGAAAATGGTGCCAGTCTTTTTTATGAACTTTTGAAACAACACTTAATTTTAGAAATCAGTCTCAATCAAAATGTCATCAGGAAAATTATAATACTAGCGTTTGTCACAGCAATATTTTCCAATTTTGCGGCGGTTTTTAAAAGCAGCCAGGTATCAGAAATGGGATTTCTAATCTGTTATGCTGCAGTCATTACATATCTGATGAGTTCTTTTTCACTGTTGGTCTATATGGCATTTCAGGTGACAAAAACCATCACTGATTATATGAAAGCGTTGATTCCGGTTTATGCAGTATCCATTGGAGTATGTGATGGTCAGACAAATGCAGTTTCATTTTATGAGATGGCATTACTGATGATTGGGATGGTAGATGTCATCGCTCTGAAAATTATAATTCCTGCGACTGAAATTTATGTCGGAATTGGAATGATTAATCATCTCGGAGCAAGAGATTATCTTTCGAAAACATGTGAATTGATAAAAAAAGGAGTTGATTTTGGAGTAAAAGGATTAATGACAATTGTACTGGGATTGAATGTGATACAAAAAATGTTTTCGCCTGTTTCCGGAGGAATCGCAAGAACAGCGGCAAAAAGTATGCTCAATACTGCTTCAGGTATTTCTGTTGCCGGAAATGGTGTTGCAGAGTTATTATATGGAACCGGGAAAATCATGAAGAGTACCATCGGTGGTGCGGGGGTGGTGGCAATATGTGTCATCATGGCAGTTCCGTTGATCAAAATGATCATATTGATACTATCGTATTATTTGACAAATGCAGTGATCCAGCCGGTATCTGATGAAAGAATCGTAAAATGTCTTGCATGCGTTGCAGAGGGAGCATCCATGACACTGAAGACAGTTTTTTCTGTGATGGTCATGTTTGTCATAACAATTACAATCATTTGTATCAGTTAAATATACAAAATGCACAAAAGCAACACAGACACGCTTGGAAGGGAGGGAGTCTTGAAGTTGGACTATATCAAAACAATAGCTGTATTTCTGCTTATCACAAATCTGTTAATAACACTTATTAATAATGAAAACTATCAAAAATATCTGAAAGTATTTTCAGGATTGATTTTGGTTTTAATGGTAACGAAACAGGTCAGATTCTATTTTTCAACAGGATTATTGGAAAAGTCAATTGAACGAAAAATACAGGAATATGAAATCGCAGAGATGAATCATTCGTTCAACAGTATCAATGAAGAGATAGGAAAAAAATCAAAAGGAATCTATGAGAAAGAAATTGAAGATGATATATTCCATTTTCTTGAACAAGAGAAAGTCGAAGTAAAAAATGTGGAGGTAGAGATGAGTGTAAATGAAACAGGGCTTTCATTTGAAAAAGTACTAATTGAGCTTGATGGCTGGAAGGAATTCAATCGGTTCATAGGTGAGAATAGTATTTATGAAGCTGGTGAGGTGAATACAAGCCATGTTTCAGAAGTAAGAATGGAATATGTGAATCAATTGATTGCAAAAGAATATGGAATTGAAAAAAAACGGATTCACATTTCGGATTAATAACTACTTATATTACCGATTATATAGGGAGGAATCATTTTGAAAAAAATCATTCAAAATATTGGGTTTGATAAACTTCTGATTATGGCAATTTGCGGTGTTGCATTAATCATATTATCCATCCCGACAAACCAAAAGAGTACAGCGAAAAAAAATGAACTGATCAAAGAACAGACAGTCATGGCGACAGTAAGGTCTGATGAACAATACTTAAGCCGGCTTGAAAAAAGGGTGGAAGAATTGTTGTCTGAAATGGACGGCATCAGTAATGTGAAAGTGATGATTACGTTAAAGTGTACATCAGAATCAGTGGTGTTAAATGAAATATCATATGAAAAGAATGACAGAAAAACGACAAATGATGGTGGAACTGTCAGTGAAGAAAACGCATATAAAAGCAGCGAAGTGGTTGTCTGTGAAAAAGACGCAAATGGAAATGAGATTCCGTATGTGATCAAGGAGCGGCTGCCACAGATTGAAGGAATCGCAGTGGTAGCAAAAGGAGGAGATAATCCGAATAATTCTTTAAAAATAACGAATACACTTGAGGCATTATTTGGAATTGAGGCGCATAAAATATCAGTAATAGGAATGAATCAATAAACACAATTTTATGGAGGTTAAATTGAAAGGAATAGTTAAGAAAAATCAAATTATCATTACATCACTTGCGATACTCATAGCAGTAGCAGGGTATTTGAATTACAGTGAGAAAAATATTAAGAATATGTCAGAACAGTCAAAAGAAGCAGCGGAACTGGTTAATGATTCAGAAGTACCATTTTCCGGCAATGAAGAAGTATTGAAGAATTACGATGAAGACACGCTATTAACGGGAACAGATGATATCATGAGCAATGATAATGATGTAAATGATAATGTTCAGGCAAATGCGAATGCATCTTTGGAAAGTGATGTTAGTGGAGAAGACGGCAATGATTCTTTTGAAAATGCTGAAAATACTACCGGCATACAAGAGGGCGAAGAAAGTGATTCATCCGGGCAAAACCTGCAAGATGATGATATTCCCGGTACAGCCGTTTTTACTAATATTGGAACATTTTCATCGAATGCCAGATTGTCAAGAGAACAGCTGAGGGCAAAAAACAAAGAAACATTACTTGAAATGATCAACAGTGGTAATCTTTCAGAAGAACAGAAAGCAGAAATTACACAGGAAATGTTACATATTACAGATATCGCAGAACTGGAGAACGAGATAGAAATCCTTCTTGAAGCAAAAGGTTTTGCAGGTGCTGTGGTTAGTATTGGAGATGAAAATGTTGATGTTGTTGTCAATACAGCAGATGTTACAGATGCAAAAAGAGCACAGATAGAAGATATTGTCAAAAGAAAGACAAATTTGCCGGTATCAGACATTGTGATTACACCTATTACGATAGAAAACTAGTTGCAATTATGAGTGATTTTGATATAATAAACTATAGTGCAGACAAATAATATTAATGTGTAAAACACATGATTGGAGGACATTATGGAAGAAAATAGAAATACCTATACGATACATGGAGATGGAAAAATTGGAGAAGTCCAGATTGCAGATGATGTGGTAGCGATTATTGCAGGTCTTGCTGCAACAGAAGTGGAAGGTGTGGCTGCCATGTATGGAAATATTACAAATGAGCTGGTGGCAAAGTTGGGAATGAAAAATCTTTCTAAGGGCGTTAAAGCAGAAGTTTCAGAAGATGGGGTTTTCATTGATTTGACACTTAATGTAAAATTTGGATATAGCATCAAAGATATATCTGTGAAGGTACAGGAAAGAGTAAAGAATGCAATTGAAACAATGACCGGGCTTGAAGTTCTGCGTGTTAACATTAGAGTTGCCAACATTTCAATCGATCAGAGTAAATAGGAATGCACCGGATGCCGTTTATGGCATCCGGTTAAAAAATACAAGTTACAGGAGCAAAAAAATATTTATGTCAAGAAGAGAATTAAGAACATATACATTTAAGTTATTGTATCGTACTTTCTTTTATACTGAGGAAGAGATGAAAGAACAGGAAGAATTGTTTTTTGATGATCCGGAGTCAGAGTTTGACCCACAGGATGTGGAATACATTAAAAAACGTGTCAGTGAGGTGATTCGTATTATTCCTGACATTGATCATGCGATTGATTCAAGGGCAGACAGCTGGAAGACAAACAGAATTAATTATGTCGAGTTGACAATTATCAGGCTTGCTTATTATGAGATTTATCATGATGATGATATTCCGATGGCAGTAGCCATTAATGAAGCAGTAGAGCTTGCAAAAATATATGGAGGAGATGAATCTTCCTCATTTGTTAACGGAGTACTTGCAAAACTATTATAAATGCTGTTCATATCATAGTGGATACAATGGCATGATGACAGGAAGGGAATATGGGAATCTATACAGTAGGGTATGTAAACGAATATATCAAAAATATGTTTGCAACTGATTTTTTATTAAGGACAATCTCTGTAAGAGGTGAAGTTTCTAATTGTAAGTATCATTATACCGGCCATATTTATTTTTCAATCAAGGATGAAAGCGGCATTCTTGGCTGTATGATGTATAGCTCGAAAAGACAAAAAGGACTTGATTTTACTATGGAGGAAGGGCAGAAAGTCATTGTAACAGGTAGGATTGATGTATTTACACGTGATGGAAACTATAAGCTGTATGCTGATAAAATTGAAAAAGAGGGAACCGGGGATTTGTACAGGAGATTTCTGGAACTGAAAGCAGAACTTGAAGAAATGGGGATGTTTTCTTCTGAATACAAAAAGCCGATTCCACGTTATGCGACAACAATCGGTGTTGTCACTTCGGCGAAAGGAGCAGCATTTCAGGATATCAGGGATATAGCAACAAGAAGAAATCCGTATGTTCAGATTGTACTATATCATGCAAAAGTGCAAGGAGAAGGTGCAGCATCAAGTATTGCTGAAGGGATTGAGTATCTTGACCATTTTGGTGTGGACGTCATTATTGCCGGAAGAGGCGGAGGAAGTATAGAGGATTTATGGGCTTTTAATGAAGAGATTGTTGCCAGAGCTATCTTTGGATGCCATACACCGGTGATATCGGCTGTTGGTCATGAAACTGATTTTACGATTGCGGATTTAGTGGCTGATCTAAGGGCACCGACACCTTCTGCCGCTGCTGAGCTTGCAGTATTTCGGTATGAAGATTTCATGGACAGACTCGATGCGATTGCAAAAAGGCTTGATGAAGCGATGATGCATAAAGTACAATTCTATCGAAATCGTACGGATCATATGGAGAAAATACTTAAAAGCATGTCGCCTTTCAATAGGATTGAAGGAAAAAGACAACTGGTTTCCAGGGCTCATACAAGAATGGATCGTTTGATGGAAAAAAAACTGGCTGATCGGAAGCATTTGTTTGAATTGTTGTCAGCAAAGCTAAATGCCTTGTCACCCCTTACTAAATTGTCAGGCGGATATGCTTATGTCAGTGACAGCAAAGGAAAGCCTGTAATGTCAATTGACGATGTGGATCATGGAGAGATTCTGAATATATATGTGAAGGACGGAAATATATCCGTACAGGTAGAAGAAAAAGAGAAAGACGGAGGTTTTTATGGCTGGAACAAAGACACTTGAACAATCTTTAGAAGAATTAGATGCCATTGTCGAACAGATGGGAAGACAGGACATTACTTTGGAAGAAGCATTTAAATTATATCATCAGGGAATTAAATTATGTAAATCATGTAATGATAAAATTGACAAAGTTGAAAAGAAGATTGAGATGATTCATGAAAATGAAGAAAGTGCAGGTTGACAGAATATGAATTTCAGTGAAGAATTGGATAAAAGAACAACAGATGTAGAAAAAGTGATTCGCAGGTTTCTGATTGATGAAGACATTTGTAAGAATGATAAACAGAATCAGATATATGAAGCAATGAACTACAGCATACTTGCAGGTGGAAAGCGGTTAAGACCAATGCTTGTTTTAGAAACATGCAGATTGTTTGGGGGGAATGAAAAGGATGCTTTTCCATTTATGGCGGCCATTGAGATGATTCATACATATTCTTTGGTTCATGATGATCTGCCGGCGATGGATAATGATGAATACCGCAGGGGAAGAAAAACAACCCATGCTGTATATGGTGAAGCCATGGGAATCCTGACAGGAGATGCACTTCTTAATTTTGCTTTTGAGACAGCGCTTAAGGGTGCGCTTCAAGCCGAGAATAAAGAAAATGCATTAAAAGCATTAAGTATATTAGCAAATAAAGCCGGTGTATTTGGAATGATAGGAGGTCAGGTTGTTGATATTAAAAATGACGGAAGAGCTATTGATCTTGATACGCTGGATTATATTAATGAGTTAAAAACAGGCGCATTGATCGAAGCTTCCATGATGATGGGAGCTGTGCTTGCAGGAGCTGATGATATGGAAACGAAAAAGATTGAACAGGCAGCTTCCTATATTGGACAGGCATTTCAGATTCAGGATGATATTCTGGATGTGACGAGTACGAGTGAAGTATTGGGCAAACCGGTTCTTAGCGATGAAAGAAATCATAAATCTACGTATGTGAGTCTTTTGGGAATAGAAGATGCATCACAAAAAGTGAATGATCTGACAAATAAAGCAATTGAAATGATAAAATCATTTCAATATGAAAATGAATTTTTATTTGAATTAATCAATAGTCTGATTTACAGAAAGAAATGAAGGAGCAGCTATGGTTCTTGAAAAGATAAATAACTTAAATGATATTAGAGAGATACCGAAAGAAGAATATCCGGTTTTAGCTGAGGAAATACGCGCATTTCTAATTGAAAAAATAAGTATGAATGGAGGGCATCTTGCGTCAAATCTTGGTGTTGTAGAATTGACGATGGCATTGCACCTTGCGTTTGATCTTCCGGAAGACAAGATTATTTTTGATGTGGGACATCAGGCCTATACTCATAAAATCCTGACAGGGAGAAAAGATGACTTTGATACATTAAGAATCTATGGCGGGATGAGTGGATTTCCCAAAAGAAGAGAGAGTGAGTGTGATTGTTTTGATACAGGGCACAGTTCTACGTCAATCTCCGCAGGACTTGGAATTGTGGCTGCAAATGAAATGTTAGGTAAGCCCGGAACTGTTGCAGCTGTGATCGGTGACGGAGCGTTGACAGGCGGAATGGCCTTTGAAGGATTGAATAATGCAGCACAGCTCAATCGCAACTTTGTGATCATTCTGAATGATAACAATATGTCTATTTCTGAGAATGTAGGTGGAATGTCTTCTTATCTGAGCAGCATGAGAGCGGGTAAAGTGTATAATGACATTAAGAACGGAGTGGTTGCGTCGTTAAACAGGATTCCTGTCATTGGTGACAATCTGGTTGATAAGATCAGAAAAACCAAAAGCAGTATCAAACAGCTTGTTATCCCGGGAATGCTATTTGAAAATATGGGAATCACGTATTTAGGACCTGTTGACGGACATAATATCAACCATATGGTAAAGATTTTTAAAGAAGCGAAGAAATTGGATCATCCTGTGATTATCCATATTATGACAAAAAAAGGAAAAGGATATGTTCCGGCAGAGAAGCACCCATCTTCGTTCCATGGAGTGAATCCTTTTGATATCGAAACAGGTCAGCCGCTTGAAAAGAAAGAAAAACCTACTTATACAGATGTTTTTTCTAAATATCTTTTAAGGATTGCAGATTCTGACGAAAGAATTGCAGCAATCACAGCAGCGATGCCTGATGGTACCGGGCTTAAGAAATTTATGATGAAGTATCCTGAGCGTTTCTATGATGTAGGGATTGCAGAAGAGCATGCGGTTACGTTTGCAGCAGGACTTGCATCTGCCGGTGTAAAACCATATTTTGCCGTATATTCCTCTTTCCTGCAAAGAAGTTATGATCAGATTTTACATGATGTCTGTATTCAGGATCTTCCGGTAGTATTTGCCGTAGACCGGGCAGGACTGGTAGGAAATGATGGTGAGACACACCAGGGAATCTTTGATTTATCCTATTTATCTAATATTCCTAATATGAATATTTTTGCTCCTAAAAATAAATATGAGCTGGGTGACATCATTAAATTCTCAAAAGATTTTAATCATCCTTTAGCAATCAGGTATCCCAGAGGAACGGCTTACGATGGTTTGAAAGAGTTTCGTACACCAATCGAACATGGCAAAAGTGAATATATCTATAAAGAAAAAGATATTGCATTGCTTGCGGTAGGATCGATGGTAAGTGTAGCGAAAGAAGTGAGAGAGGAACTAAAGCAGATTGGTTATCATGTCAGCCTGATTAATGCCAGATTTGTAAAACCTATTGATGAAGAAATGCTTCTGGATCTTATGAAATACCACGATTTGATTGTAACTATGGAGGAAAATGTTTTAAATGGCGGTTATGGTGAAAGAGTCCTTCGCTTTTTGATGGAACAAGACAGTAATTGCAATGTGCTCAATATCGCTATTCCGAATGTATATGTAGAGCATGGAAATGTTGATTTACTAAAAAAAGAATTGAGAATAGATAAAGATTCCGTTGTAAAACGCATTCTTGAAAAATATGAGAGGTAAACAGACAATATGAAAGAGAGACTTGATGTGTTGCTTGTAAAGCGTGGACTTGCCGAATCGAGAGAAAAAGCAAAGGCCGTTATTATGAGCGGAAGTGTTTTTGTCAATAATGAAAGAGAAGATAAAGCCGGTCAGACATTTGATGAGAAAGTAGTAATCGAAGTTCGTGGAAATACATTGAAATATGTAAGTCGTGGCGGTTTGAAGCTGGAAAAAGCCATGGCAAATTTTGATTGTACTGTTGCCGGAAAAGTTTGTATGGATGTCGGTGCCTCTACCGGAGGATTTACGGACTGTATGCTGATGAATGGAGCGGTCAAAGTGTATTCTGTTGATGTTGGTCATGGTCAGCTTGCCTGGAAACTTCGAAATGATGACAGGGTTGTATGTATGGAGGGAACCAATATCAGATATCTGTTACCGGAAGATTTGAATGACAGGATTGATTTTTCGTCTATTGATGTTTCTTTTATTTCACTTACCAAAGTATTGCCAGTGGTTAGAAACATTCTTTCAGTGAATGGAGAGGTGGTCTGTCTGATCAAACCGCAATTTGAAGCCGGCAAAGAAAAGGTCGGAAAGAATGGTGTTGTCCGTGAAAAAGCAGTCCATAAGGAAGTGGTAGAGTGTATCATTGGTTTCGCCCTTGCTCATGGATTTGCCGTATTGAATCTGGATTATTCCCCAATCAAAGGACCGAAAGGGAATATCGAGTATTTGATGCATATCAGAAAAAGTGAAGAAGAAAACACATTTGACATCAGTGTTGTAGATTCTATTGTAAACAAAGCACATGAGGAGCTTATGCAGAAAAATGATTTGTGATTGAGTTTGTTGATGATGGAATCATAATAATTAAGTGAAAGTGCGTTTACCCGGAGGAGAAAATTGAAAAAGTTTTATATCATTTCAAATGAATTAAAGGATCGAGATTGTGTAATCACAAACAGGATTGCCAAACTTTTAAATGAACATGCTATTCAATATGATATTCATAGAATTATGTTTCAGAATGATCACTGTGAAGAACATCTTATGTGTTCTCATCATGTAGAGCGCGATACAGACTGCATTATTGTGATTGGCGGTGATGGGACATTGATTCAGGCAGCAAGAGATCTTGCAGATGTTGATGTGCCGATGATTGGCGTCAATCTTGGTCACCTTGGATATCTTGCTGAAATAGAAAAAGATAATCTGGAAGAAATGATATTAATGATTATCGAAGGGAAATATAAGATTGAATCAAGAATTATGCTGCGTGGCAGTGTATATAGAAATGGACAGACAATTTACAGTGATATTGCTCTCAATGATATTGTCTGTGCCAGATCAGGAGCAATTCGAATGTTAGATTTAAAAGTATATGTCAATGAGGAATACCTAAAATTGTATAGTGCGGATGGTGTGATTATTTCTACTCCCACAGGCTCTACGGCATATAATCTTTCGGCAGGTGGTCCGATTCTTCAGCCGGGTGCAGATATTATGGTCATAACACCGATTTGTTCCCATACATTAGGAGCAAGAAGTATTGTTCTTTCCGCAAATTCTAAAATCGATATTGAAATATGTGATGACAGACATATAGAAGATAATGGTACGGGTGTTTATTTTGACGGACAATTGTATCCTTTGCTGCCGGGTGATTTCATTAAAATTGAAAAATCAGAACAACAGACAAAGATCATGAAACTGAATCGTATGAGTTTTGTTGAAGTTCTTCATAATAAAATGAACTAGAACTTGAGTGAAAATGCAAGAAATCAGAGTGTTCATGGTTAGCCTTAAAAAGGAGAAACTGTAAAATGAAAATAGAACGTCACAGAAAAATTCTGGAATTGATCAATGAATATGATATAGAGACACAGGAGGAACTGGCAGAACTCTTAAATCATGAGGGGTATAATGTGACACAGGCAACGGTATCCAGAGATATCAGACAATTGAAATTGATCAAACAGAATGTGAATGGAAAACATAAGTATGTTGTTTTGCAAAATAATATTGGTTCTGCTGACAATAAGAATATAAGAATATTAAAAGAGGGGTTTGTATCAATGGCAATGGCACAGAATATTCTTGTCATCAAAACAGGTGCAGGTATGGCGATGGCAGTGGCAGCGACACTTGATGCAATGAAATGGAGTGAAGTAGTCGGATGCATTGCAGGAGATGATACGATTATGTGTGCGATTTCAAGTGTCGATGATACTTTGATTGTAATGGATAAAATCAACAGGCTGCTGGAAAACTAAAAAACAGAGGAGGAAAAAATGTTAGTCAATGTAAATGTGAAAAACCTTGCTCTGATCAACAAGGTTGACATCTTTTTTAAAGATGGTTTGAATATTATGACAGGAGAAACCGGAGCGGGTAAATCGATCATTATCGGCTCTATTTTAATTGCACTCGGTGGAAGAGTGCCTAAAGATATTGTAAGAGATGAGAGTAAAGAAGCATTGATCGAACTTGAATTTCATATAAAAAGTGAAAAATTAAGAAGTAAACTCAAAGGTCATGATGTGGCAATGGATGATGAGGGGACATTAATTATATCTAGAAAAATTGTGAATGGAAGAAGTAATATTAAGGTGAATGGTGAGAATTTCACGACGGCCAATCTGAAAAAAATAACAGAACTGTTAATTGATATCCATGGTCAGCATGATCATCAGTCACTGTTAAAAACATCAAAACAATTAGAAATATTGGATGATTTTGCGGCCGACCATATTGGAAATCTCAAAGAACAAATCAGGGAAGAATGCAGGATCTATCATCAATTACAACAGGAATTAAGTGAATTTGATATGGATGATGATCAGAGAAAAAGAGAACTTGATTTTTGTTATTATGAGATTGATGAAATTGAGAAAGCCAATCTGAAAGAAGGAGAAGTGGAAGAAATTGAGTTGATGTATAAAAAGATATCTTCTTCAAAAAGCATTCTTGAGAAAATGAACGAGGTATATACAATCATCGGTGATGATGGATTTGGAAGTGTATCGCAAAAGATTGGAGATGCATATAAACTTGCATTAGGTGCGTCAGAAAATGACGAAGATTTGAATGGAATTGTGGATAGTCTGGCAGATTTAGAAAGCATTTGCAATGATACAAGAAGAGCAATCAAGGAATATGTTGAAGAAATGTCTTTTGATGATGAAGAGGCAAAGTATATAGAAGAACGACTTGATCTTTTAAGTCGCTTAAGGCAAAAGTATGAAAATGAAAAGAAATACGATGATCCGGTCAAAAACATTTTGTATTATAAAGACTGTCAGGTTGAAAAGGTGAAAAAACTAGAGAATCTGGAGGAGAGAAAAAAGGAATTAGCAGATCAGATTGAGAATTCTAAAACTACACTGGCTAAACTTTGTGATCAGCTGACAAAAATCAGAAAAGAGTCAGCAAATGAGCTGAACAAAAGGATTGTGGAGGTACTATTTGGATTGAATTTTTTGGATGCAAGATTTGATATTGCGTTTAAGAAGAAGGCAGATTTTACACCAAATGGAACAGATGAAATTGAGTTCATGATTTCAACAAATCCCGGGGAAGAATTGAGGCCGCTTGAAAAAATTGCATCTGGTGGTGAGCTGTCAAGAATTATGCTTGGAATAAAAACAATCATGGCATCCAAGGATGAGATAGAGACACTGATTTTTGATGAGATAGATACCGGAATCAGTGGCAGAACCGCACAGATGGTTGCTCTTCGACTCAAAGAAATCAGTGCAATCCATCAGGTAATCTGTATCACACACCTTCCTCAGATTGCAGCAATGGCAGATGAACACTTTTTGATTGAAAAAAGTGTGGTCGATCATTCTACTCAGACCAATATTTTTCCATTAGATGAAAATCAGTCAGTGGATGAATTGGCGAGAATGTTAGGAGGCGCACAAATCACAGATGCTGTTAGGGAAAATGCAAGAGAAATGAAAAAACTGGCAAGTTGTTAACAATTGACAGTTTGAAAAGAATCCACCTGCATATAATGATATTGTTAAGAATTGAAGTAAATTTGTATGAATTTGCGATAGGTTAAAGGTCAATGTCATTATATGGGAAGGTGGATTTTTTATGCTTAAAAATAGGAATAATGCAAAATCAGATGGAATGAGGTACATCAAAAAGAAAGAGTATCGAAAGGTTCTGGTAGTTACCTTTATTTTGATGATTATTTTTACATTTTGTTATTCTTACAAAATGTTAGATCAAGAAATACCGGATGAAGTGAGTGTTTTTGAAGGGGAAGATGTAATGATAAAATCATCTGTTCCAATCACATATGATGTTGATGAAGAAAGCCTTCCTGTCTCTGCAAACATGAAAGAAGACAGAGTTAGAAAATACAGTGTCAGGACAAAACTATTTGGAATTGTTCCGGTTAAAAATGTAGAAATCAATGTTATTCCAAAGGAAATGGTATATCCATGTGGATTTCAAATCGGTATCTATCTTCACACAGAAGGTGTCATGATTATTGATACAGGTGAAGTGACAGACAGATATGGAAATACTAGCAATCCTTCTAAAAATATCGTACTTCCGAATGATTATGTGATCTCGCTGAATGGAATTTCTGTAAGCTCAAAATCACAGTTGATTTTCCTGATTAATAAATATGGCAAAGATGATATCATCTTAGGGCTTCGTAGAAACGACCAGGAATTAAAAGTCAAAATCAAACCAGTGTGTACGGGGGACCATCAATACAAAGCCGGAATCTGGGTTCGTGATGATTCACAAGGAATTGGAACTTTAACTTACATTACAAGAGATGGAAAGTTTGCCGGCCTGGGTCATGGAATCAGTGATGTTGATACAGGAAAACTGTTAAGTTCTAAAGATGGGATCTTATACCAGGCAGATATTTGGGGAATCAAAAAAGGAGAAAAAGGAAATCCCGGTGGATTGCTGGGCTCGATTACGTATGAACCATATAATGAATTTGGAACCATTACGGGAAATACTAATTATGGAATTTTTGGTATTGCAAATGAAAGACTGATGTCGAACTGTGAGGAAGAACCTGTAGAGATTTCTCTCAGACAGGAGATTGAAAGTGGTCCGGCCGTAGTCCGCTGTATGATGGATGGTCATATGCAAGATTTTGAGATTGAAATAGAAAGAGTGGACTATACCAATAAGACAAAGGATAAAGGAATGGTAATAAGAATAACAGACGAAAACCTTCTGTCTTATACAAATGGAATCGTACAGGGGATGAGTGGCAGTCCGATTCTGCAGAATGGAAAACTTGTGGGCGCAGTGACGCATGTATTTGTTGATGATCCGACACGAGGATATGGTATTTTTATTGAGACTATGATCAATGAAGACTGAACATGTTATTCTGACAAAATATTAATAAATTATACATTAATATTTAATATAGAATTAAAAAATATGTAAAATAAACTATATAATAAATACTATATTCAGAATGCGAAATTTGTCGAAATTATACGAACGATATTTGTTGCAAAAAAATGTACTAAAATATATAATTATTGTGTTTGAGAAAGAATAACAGAAAAAATAGGAGGAATATGGGGAAAATGGAAAAAATAGAAGTCGTCATTGCAGATGATAACGAGAGAATTTTGCAAATAGTAGAGGATGTTCTTGGTGGTGATGAGGAGATTGAAATAGTTGGCAAGGCAAAGAATGGTGAAGAGGCAATTAATGTCATTTTGGATAAGAAACCGGATATTGCTTTGATTGATATTATTATGCCGAAATTTGATGGATTGGCTGTGATGGAAAAAGTGAATAGCAGGGAAGAATTGAATAAAAAACCTGTTTTTATCGTAATGTCAGCGGTGGGTAGAGAAACAATTACAGATGATGCATTTGAATTAGGTGCATTTTATTATATTTTAAAACCATTTGACAATGAAATGGTTTTAAATAGGATCAAGCATGTGAAAAGCTCCATTAAAAGAAAAAATATTGAGCCTAGAAAAATTAAGGCATTTGAGAATAATCAGCAATACATAGAGAGAAATCTGGAAAGTGATGTGACGTCAATCATCCATGATATTGGAATACCGGCACATATTAAAGGCTATCAGTTTTTACGTGATGCCATTATGATGTCAATTAATGACAAAGAAATGTTAAGTTCCATTACAAAAGTGCTGTATCCGACAATAGCGAAGAAGAATAATACAACATCAAGCAGAGTGGAACGTGCCATCAGACATGCCATTGAGGTAGCGTGGACAAGAGGAGAAATAGAGATGATTGATCAATTATTTGGATATACTGTCAGTAAGGGAAAAGGTAAACCGACAAATTCTGAGTTTATCGCATTGATTGCAGACAAAATCAGACTGGAATATAAGTGTAATGCATCTTAATACCAGTCTCCATCATGACAATCATCTGACAGGATAGAGATGATATTTTTTTTGATTTTATATGAATATTAGTAAAAATTTTACTTTAAAAGATGTACAAAATGAGTTATAATGTTTTTATATGTAAATTATAGAAACATTATAACTCATTTGTGTTTGGAGGAATTATATGAAGAATATTTTATTCGTTGCGTCAGAGGCAGTTCCTTTTATTAAGACAGGAGGACTTGCAGATGTTGTAGGATCACTTCCTAAGTGTTTTGATAAAGAACAGTTTGACGTCAGAGTTATATTGCCAAAGTACTTAAGTATGCCTTGGCATTTTACGGAAAGACTTGAATTTCTTTCTTATTTTTACATGGATATTGGTTACAGAAACAAATATGTTGGTGTGTTCAAACTTGTCCATGATGGTATTACGTTTTATTTTATTGACAATGAAGCTTATTTTGGAGGACCTAAGCCATATGGAGATCTGAAGTATGATTTGGAGAAGTTTGCTTATTTTTCGAGAGCAGCACTTTCTGTGCTTCCTGTAATTGGTTTTAAGCCTGATATTGTTCATTGTCATGACTGGCAGACAGCATTAGTTCCAATTTATATGAAGGACAGTTTCAGGGGGGGAGAGTTTTATCGTGATATGAAATCTGTTCTTACGATACATAATCTTAAGTTCCAGGGCGTATGGGATACGAAGACGATTCAGGAATACACAGGTTTGTCTGATTACTATTTTACCATTGATAAGATGAGGGTAAAAGATGATGGTAATATGTTAAAAGGCGGTATCGCATATGCAGATTTTGTTACAACTGTTAGCGAAACATATGCGGAAGAAATCAAGACAGAGTTTTATGGAGAGGGTCTTGACGGGCTGATGAGAGCAAGAAGCAATAATTTGTGTGGTATTGTAAATGGTATTGATTATAACGAATATAATCCGGAGACTGATTACAGGATACCATTTAAATATAACGCCAGAAGCTTCAGAAAAGAAAAAGTAAAAAATAAACGTGATTTACAGCAACAGCTTGGACTTGAAGTGAATGACAATAAGTTCATGATTGGTCTTGTATCCAGACTGACAGACCAGAAAGGTCTTGATCTGATCGCTTGTGTTATGGATGAAATCTGTTCAGATGATGTACAGTTTGTTATTCTTGGTACAGGTGAAGAAAAATATGAAAATATGTTCCGTTACTATGATTGGAAATATGGTAACAGAGTAGCTGCCTGTATTTATTATTCTGAAGACTTGTCACATAAGATTTATGCAGCGTGTGATGCATTCCTGATGCCGTCATTATTTGAACCGTGCGGACTGAGTCAGTTGATGAGCCTTCGTTATGGTACAATCCCTATTGTTCGTGAGACGGGTGGTCTGAAAGATACTGTACAGCCATATAATGAATTCGAGAGCACCGGTACAGGATTTTCATTTACGAGTTATAATGCACATGAGATGTTAAATACGATCAGATATGCAAAATACATTTATTATGATAAGAGGCGTGAATGGAATAAACTGGTCGATCGTGCGATGGCAGCAGATTTCTCATGGAATGTTTCTGCCAGAAAATATGAGAATCTTTACAATTGGCTTCTAGGATGGTAAGAGGATTGTAATATGATTGAGAAATCTTTCAGTAATCGGGAAGAGGTTATCAAAAAACTTGCAAAGATGAAGTGGCTGAGAAAAAATGAATGCCTGAGAGACAGAGTATATATGGAGTGTGTTTATGATATCATGTATTCTAAACCATTCTGGAAGATGCATGATTTTATTCAACACGGTACTACGACAACATTGGAACATTGCATTTCTGTTTCTTATATGAGTTACAAAATCAGCAGAGCGTATGGGTTTGATTATGTTTCGACTGCTCGGGGGGCTTTGCTTCATGACTTGTTTTTGTATGACTGGCATACCCACTGTAAGGAGACTGGAAATCATTTCCATGGTTTCACGCATCCGGTTGTTGCACTTCATAATGCGATGAAATATTATCATTTAAATGAAACAGAAAAAGATATTATTAAAAAACATATGTGGCCGCTCACTGTGATTCCTCCGAAAACACCGGAAGGTTATGTGGTTATGTATGCTGATAAATATTGCAGCCTGATGGAGACTTGTAAGAACTATAAAAAAATGATACCTGAAATACGTTTATGACAGGATTGGAGAGAATTACAGATGTGGAATAACGATTTGCCGATATTTGATGAAACATTTTACAGGGTAGCAATGTGATTTCTTATTTATAGTGTATTGGGTTGGGCTGTAGAATCGATTTATATTTCGATTTGTAATAAAAAAATGACAAACAGAGGATATGTAACAGGACCGATTTGTCCGATTTATGGTTTTGGAGGAATCATCGCACATACAATCCTGCTTCATTTTAATGGAAACTATTTTTTGATCTTTTGTGTTGGAATATTTTTTGCTACTACGTTGGAATATATGACAGCATTAGGAATGATTAAGGTGTTTGGTTATTTATGGTGGGATTATTCAAAGAAACCTTTCAATTATAAAGGTATTATATGTCTTGAAAGTACATTTGCATGGGGATTGTATTCAATGGCGGATATGGCATTTTTAGCTAAAATCGTATTTATGGGAATTGACCATATCCCTTACTCGTTTGGAAAAACAGTGATTGTTATTACATGCTTATATTATTTCATTGATTTTATCATATGTACAAAAAGAAATTTAAGAGATGGTTTAGAAGCAGAGGACAACAATATCCTTCAGTTTGATCATTAGATATTATTAGATATTGAAACAGAAAAATTGTTGAAATACTGATTACGATAAGATGAAAAGATACTTTATTTACCGGATGGCAGATTAAGTATCTTTTTATTTGTTGACTTTTGCCAAATAATTATATATAATACATGGTGTGTTTTATTGTATAAAACAGACTATATCTTGTAGAAAGATTTTGCCTTTCGGATTTCCGGAGGTTATATCATAAAATTTTAGAAAAGAGGTAAATGTAAGATGGCAGAAATCAATTTAAGCAAGTATGGCATTACATGCGTTTCAGAGGTTGTCTATAATCCTTCTTATGAGATGTTATTCGAGGAAGAGACAAAAGAAGGACTTGAAGGATTTGAGGGAGGACAAAATACAGAACTTGATGCTGTTAATGTTATGACAGGTATTTATACAGGACGTTCGCCGAAAGATAAGTTTATCGTTATGGATGATAATTCTAAAGATACAGTTTGGTGGACATCTGATGAGTATAAGAATGATAATCATCCGGCAACAGCAAAGGCGTGGGAAGCTGTGAAAGAAATCGCGATCAAAGAGCTTTCTGATAAGAGACTATTTGTAGTTGATGCATTTTGTGGCGCGAATAAGGATACACGTATGGCAGTACGTTTTATCATGGAAGTAGCATGGCAGGCACATTTTGTTAAAAATATGTTCATCCAGCCGACAGCAGAAGAATTAGAAAATTTCGAGCCTGATTTCGTAGTATATAATGCTTCTAAGGCGAAAGTTGAAAACTATGAAGAACTTGGTCTTAACTCTGAGACAGCTGTAGTATTTAACATTACAAGCCGTGAGCAGGTGATCATCAATACATGGTACGGCGGAGAAATGAAGAAAGGTATGTTCTCTATGATGAACTACTATCTTCCATTGAAAGGCATTGCTTCAATGCACTGTTCAGCGAATACAGATATGGAAGGAAAGAATACAGCAATTTTCTTTGGCCTTTCAGGAACAGGCAAGACAACACTTTCTACAGATCCTAAGCGTCTTCTGATTGGTGATGACGAGCATGGCTGGGATGACAATGGTGTATTTAACTTTGAAGGCGGTTGCTATGCAAAGGTAATTAACCTTGATAAAGATTCTGAACCGGATATCTATAATGCAATCAGACGTGATGCTCTTTTAGAGAACGTAACAGTTTCAGAAGATGGAAAGATTGATTTCGCAGATAAGAGTGTCACAGAAAATACTCGTGTTTCTTACCCGATTAACCATATTGAGAATATTGTACAGAAGGTTAACCCTGTATCAGCAGGACCGGATGCACAAAATGTGATCTTCCTTTCAGCAGATGCATTTGGTGTGCTTCCACCGGTATCAATTCTTACTCCGGAGCAGACAAAGTACTATTTCCTTTCAGGATTTACAGCGAAACTCGCAGGAACAGAGCGTGGAATTACTGAGCCAACACCTACATTCTCAGCTTGCTTTGGTCAGGCATTCCTTGAACTTCATCCTACAAAATATGCGGAAGAGCTTGTTAAGAAAATGGAAAAGAGCGGTGCAAAGGCTTATCTTGTCAATACAGGATGGAACGGAACAGGAAAACGTATCACAATCAAAGATACTCGTGGTATTATAGATGCTATTCTTGGTGGAGATATCAAAAACGCACCTACAAAGAAGATACCTATCTTTGATTTCGAGGTTCCAACAGAGCTTCCTGGTGTTGATACAAATATCCTTGATCCTCGTAATACATATGCAGATGCTTCTGAATGGGAAACAAAAGCAAAAGATCTTGCAGGAAGATTTATTAAGAACTTTAAGAAATATGAGGGAAATGAAGCAGGTAAGGCTCTTGTTTCAGCAGGTCCTCAGTTATAAAGGACAATGAAACTTAGTTGTAGAATGACTCGCCTATTGTGGCGATGACATTTATGAATTGATTTACAGGCTGTTGCACTATTGATTAGTGCAACAGTTTTTTGTGCGGATTATTAAATTATCATAAAATTAGTACTTACTAATTGACAATTTTGAAAAATATGAATATGATAATAACGCAGTAGATCTTTCAATGATGCTACTCATGAATTTATGATTCTAAAATCGGATAGAAAGGGATAAGGAATGCTTGAATTAAAAAACATAAAAAAAGATTACCCTGCCGGTGATGGTGTTGTTCATGCTCTTAAAGGTATTAGTCTTAAATTTCGAAAGAGCGAGTTTGTATCAATATTAGGACAATCCGGTTGTGGTAAAACTACAATGCTTAATATCATTGGTGGACTGGATCATTATAGTGATGGTGATTTGATCATTAATGGTAAATCAACTAAAGATTTCAAGGACAGAGATTGGGATACCTATCGAAATCATTCGATTGGTTTTGTTTTCCAGAGTTATAATCTGATTCCTCATCAGACAGTATTACAGAATGTAGAACTTTCTCTTACGCTATCAGGTGTATCGAAAGCAGAGAGAAGAGAGAGGGCCATTAAGGCGTTAGAAGATGTTGGACTAAAAAGCCAATTATCTAAAAAACCTAGTGAAATGTCCGGAGGACAGATGCAGAGAGTTGCAATCGCACGAGCACTTGTTAACAATCCGGATATTATCCTTGCTGACGAACCAACAGGTGCGCTTGATACGGAGACGAGTGTTCAGGTTATGGAGATTTTGAAAAATATTTCAAAAGACCGACTGATTATTATGGTTACACATAATCCGGAACTTGCAGAACAGTATTCATCAAGAATTATCAGAATGCTTGATGGTGAAATCAAGGATGATTCAAACCCTCTTAGTGATGAGGAGATTCAAAAAGAAAACAGCGAAGATAATGAAGCACTTAAAAATCCTAAAAAATTGAAAAAGACATCCATGTCATTTGCTACTTCGTTTTCTCTTTCACTTAAAAATCTATTTACGAAAAAAGGAAGGACAATTCTTACATCATTTGCAGGCAGTATTGGTATTATAGGTATTGCTTTGGTGCTTTCCATTTCACAGGGGTTAACAAAATATATCGATGATGTGCAGGAAGAGGCACTTTCGTCTTATCCTCTTACGATTGAAGAGAAACATACAGATCTGTCGATGATTATGGAGACATTCATGGGGATTGATCAAAAAGATAGTTCACATGAAGATGATGCAGTATATAAAAGGTCAGCCATCTATGAGATGATGAATGCACTCAATAATATTGAATCTACGGAAAATGATTTAAAGAGTTTCAAAAAATATATTGAAGAGGAAAAAAATAATGAAAATGGAAAGACGGAGCTTTATTCGGCGTTAAGTGGTGTAAAGTATTCTTATCCATTAGAATTGTTGGTGTACACGAAGAGTGTGGATGGTGACATTATTCGTTCTGATACACAGAAGTTATTAAGAGAAATGTTATCGGATTATATGGGGATGGATGTATCTGTCATGTTTGATTCAAGCCAGTCTATGTTTGGAATAGATACTTCGTCCATGATGATGGGTTCTAATATTAATCTGTGGGAAGAGATGTTATCAGGAGATAATGGTGAAACAGTGAGTGATGTACTCAAAAAGCAATATGATCTTGTATATGGTGAATGGCCGAATGATTATGATGAAGTTGTTCTTGTGCTTGATAAAAACAATGAGCTTGATGATATGACATTATATGCACTTGGTCTGGAACCAAAAGAAGATGTTGAAAAAATAATGAATGCAGCTTTTAACGGAATTGAGTCAGATGTGGAGATAGATGATTCAAAATGGTCATATGAAGAAATCTGCAATACGAAATACAAGGTAATTCTTAATTCGAATTGTTATAGTTTTGATGAGACCACCGGTTTATACACGGATTTGAGAGATACGGATGCCGGTTTACAGTACTTGTATGATAACGGAATTGACATTAAAGTAACCGGAATTATCAGACCGGACAAAGATGCGAATGCAACTATGCTTACCGGTTCTATAGGTTATACCTATAAATTAACCAGATATGTGATTGAACAGTCTAAAGAATCGTCTGCAATTGAGGCTCAGCTGAATAGCCCAACGATTGATGTGTTTACAGGTCTTCCATTTAACGAGGCAACCGGTACTTTATCATTAGAAGAAAAAGGAAAAGAATTCATACAGTACATAGAAGAACTTGATGATGCTGCCAAAGCAAAGGCGTATATAGCAATGATGAGCATTCCTTCGGAAGAACAATTAAATGAAATGATTTCACAGACTATGGCATCTATGGACAGAGCAGCGATGGAACAGACTTTGATTCAGGCGATGACACAACAGATGGGAATGAACGAAGAGAGTATTAGGGCATATCTGGAAAATATGAGTGATGATGATATGATCAGTACTTTTACGCAGATGATTACGGAACAAATCAAGACACAATATGCTGCTAATGTGGCCAATGAAATGTCAGGACTTGATGTGTCTCAATTGGTGTCAGCTCTTTCTGCAGCAATGGATTCGTTTTCTACAGAGCAGTTTGCGAAGTTTTATGATGAGGTGATTGAGTTTTCAGAAACATCTTATGATGATAATCTCGTTGCTTTAGGATATATTGATCTTGATACACCTTCAAAAATCAATCTCTATGCTTCTACATTTGAGAACAAAGATAAAATTGAAGATGCAATCAAGATTTATAACAAAGATAAAGATGAACTGTCACAGATTGCTTATACAGATTATGTAGGATTGATGATGTCATCTGTTACAACGATTATTAATGCAATTACCTATGTATTGATTGCGTTTATCGCAATTTCACTTGTGGTTTCGTCGATTATGATTGGTGTTATTACACTGATTTCGGTACAGGAAAGAACAAAGGAAATTGGTATCTTAAGAGCAATTGGTGCTTCAAAGAGAGATGTTTCCAGTATGTTTAATGCAGAAACAATTATTATTGGTTTTACAGCCGGTCTGATTGGTGTTGTTTTCACATATCTGATGTGTATACCAATTAATATGATTATTCATAGGTTAACAGGTTTGAATAATCTGAATGCATTCTTGCCGGTAACGGCCGCAATAATCCTGATCCTGATTAGTGTTGGACTTACATTAATTTCTGGTATCATCCCTTCAAGGAGTGCTGCGAAGAAAGATCCTGTTGTAGCACTTAGAACAGAATAAAAAAAGAATTGAAAAAAATAAAAACGGGGCTGTCGCACTAAGTGATTAGTGTGCAGCTCCGTTTCGTATGAAAAAATAACTGCCAAACCTCGAAAAGATTGTGGAGGCTATGGATTTGACTGATCCGTATTCAACTTATGAAAGTCATCCCAATTTGTTACAAAAGATGTCAATCACCACGTTTAAAGTGCCGAATGGCACATCTTTATTGTATTTGAATCAAATAAATGTTATATTAACAATAATAAAAGTGCTTGATGACGGATGATATGGTGGACAATACCAAAAGAAAGGATGCAATGGCATGCATGAAAATATTGTGTGTCCTGCAATGGTGATGGAATGGAAAAAAAACGGAGAGGGAAACGTAT
>CACYDA010000279.1 GCA_902773095.1 uncultured Lachnospiraceae bacterium
AAGTATCTTTTCGGGAATAGGAACCTCGTGAATATTTCTGATTGAATCGGCAATCTTGGTGCACAAATGCCCAACCCTTTTGATGTGGCTGATAACCCTGAGCATTGATTCTATAAACAGCAAATCCTTAGCCAATGGCTGTTCGGTAGCCATGAATCTTATGCAGACCCTTTCGAGGTTAATTGTTTTGATATCCAATGTGTTGGAACCGGCCGATATGCTTTTGTGAACTGATTCATCATAATTTTCAAGCAGTTTAACAACGTCCCCGTTTAATCTGATAGCAAGATTTCCAAGTTCTCTGTAATCATCTACAATATTTTCCATTCTATTTTGAAATGAAATTCCCGGTGTTTTTTCGCTCATAATTTCACATCCCCATTATCCAAATCTTCCTGTAATGTATTCTTCTGTTTTTTTCTCCTTCGGACTTACAAATAGCTTTTCTGTTTTTTCACTTTCAATCAGCTCACCATTTAGGAAAAATGACGTGAAATCAGAAACCCTTGAAGCCTGCTGCATATTATGAGTAACAATAACAATCGTATAATCTTTTTTAAGCTCATGAATCAGGTCTTCTATTTTCAATGTTGAAATCGGATCGAGAGCAGAACACGGTTCGTCCATCAGAATAACTTCAGGGTTATTTGCTATTGTACGTGCAATGCATAGTCTCTGCTGCTGGCCTCCGGACAGACCTAAAGCTGACTGGTCAAGCTTGTCTTTTACCTCATCCCAAATTGCCGCTGATTTTAAACTTTCTTCAACTCTCTGTGCTATATAATCCTCATCATCATTTCCGTGAATTCTAAGTCCGTATGCCACGTTTTCAAAAATGGATTTGGGAAATGGATTCGGCTTTTGAAAAACCATTCCTACCTTTCTTCTCAAATCCACCACATCCATGTTTTTAGAATAAATGTCATTTCCATCCAAAAGAAGTGTTCCTTCCAATTTAAATGAAGCTATTAAATCATTCATTCTATTGATTGACCTTAAAAAAGTTGATTTTCCACAGCCTGACGGACCAATAAGTGCCATGACTGTGTTTTCAGCTACTTTTAAACTGATATCTTTAAGAATATGAGCATCTCCAAAATACGTGTTGAGATGCTTTGCAGTAATCCTGTACATAATAAAACCTCATAAACTTTATAAATTTCCCATCATTTTGTTTTGATACATTTGTGTGAAATAATTGGTTAAAAATGTAATTACCATCACTATAATTACAAGAACCGCAGCAGTTGCAAATGCATTCTTCAGTGATATTCCTTCAGTTGCCAGAATATACAGATGAAGGGGCAGCGGACGGCCCGGATCAAACATTGAAATCGGCATGGAAACAGATGAACCGACTGTATACATTACAGCGGCGGCTTCTGAAATGGCCCTTGTCATTGCAAGTATTATCCCAGTTACGATTCCGGGAATTGCCGCAGGCAAAATCACATTGCATATAGTCTGCCATTTTGTTGCTCCCAGACCATAGCTTCCTTCCTTATATGTGCTTGGTACTGACCTTAATGATACCTCAACTACCTGAAATATTGTAGGAATCGCCATTATTGCCAAAACAAGACCGCCTGAAAATACAGACCATCCCATCTTCAAAAACATTACGAAAAATGCAAATCCGAATAAACCGAATACAATTGAAGGGATAGATGCCAGTGTCTCTGCCCCGAAACGTATTACATTAACAAGCTTCCTGTTTTCTGCATATTCAACAACATAGATAGCCGCACCTACACCTAAAGGAGCTGCTATTAAAACTGAAATTAGAGTCACATATAAACTGGAGACAATTACTGGAAATATTCCACCGGATCTTCCCTGGTCTTTAACACTGCCAAAAATAAACTCCAAATTTATTGCAGGAAGCCCTTCAATCAGTATGAATGCCAAAATGATTACCAGAACTGAAATTGTGAGTAAGCCTGAAAAAATCAATACTGAATTCATGATTTTTTGAGACCTGCTCGGTGATAAAAAGCTTTTCATAATGACCCTCCGGAAATATCAAGGCTGAATCTCCTTTGAATACATTTCACAACTACCAGAAGCAGCATTATTAGTATAAACAGTATGACTGCTGTTGTAAATAATGCATGATAGTGAATTCCGGTTGCGTAACTCATCTCCAG
>CACYDA010000280.1 GCA_902773095.1 uncultured Lachnospiraceae bacterium
GCGTAAGTTCGCTTCTGTCTTTGAGGGATTGCAGAATAATACCCTGTCAAGAGCAGAATTGAACTATGAAAGCGGTACAGTAAGGAATGTGCATTACGGTGATGTGTTGATAAAGTTTGGAGACTTTATTGATGCCTCTGAAACAGAGTTGCCGTATATATCCGATGATGCAAAAGCCGATAAGTTTAAGAACTCTTTTTTGAAAGATGGGGATAATATAATTGCAGATACCGCAGAGGATGATACTGTTGGTAAATGTACAGAAATACAGGGTTCCGATGGTTTGAAACTACTGTCAGGACTTCATACGATAGCTTGTCGCCCAAAGGAAAAATATGGTCCGATGTTTCTGGGGTACTATATCAATTCTCCTGCATATCACAACCAGTTAAAACCGTTAATGCAGGGAATAAAAGTGACTTCAATTTCAAAGTCAGCTCTCCAAGATACGGATATGATTATGCCGAAATCTGTAGATGAGCAGATTAAAATCGGGGAGTATTTTTCAAACCTCGACAACCTTATCACCCTTCATCAGCGAAAGGCAGATATGTTGAAAAAAGTTAAAAAATTTATGCTAAATAACATGTTTATTTAGAAATGGAGGGGAAATTAGATGTTAAAAGTATATTTTGGAGATATGCAAGAAGCAATTTATAATACTTCTGTTTATTTTAAAAATGATTATGAGGACGAATGGATTACTGATCCGTTTGTAAAAGAGATGATTAAGGATGTTGATTCGTCAGAAGTGATGTATAGTGGAGTGATAGATAGTCCTGTACTTGGGAAAATACCACCAGCAAAGCTATCTGGAGGTGTAAAAACTTTAATTCTTGTGAAATTCGAGGCAGATGTAGTTTTTAATGCATCTACATGTGGTGATAATTGTTCAAAATGGTTATTAAAAATAGCAGAAGAGGAAGATAGAACCATCAATCTAAGACATATCATGAATTTTGGTGAAGGTGATTTTTTAATTCAGGTGTTGAATACTGGTGATATTGTCCATAATATGAAGGAGCTTACTAATATAGCGGTAAACTATGTTTAGGAGATACGGCGATGAAAGGAAAACACAAGGTAATAGTACAAAATAAGCGAATTAGATATGATTTTGAACTGAATAGAAACATTACTATTTTACAAGGGGATAGTGCAACAGGAAAAACTACACTAATTGAAATGATTGAAGAATATATGAATCAGGGAAAAGCAAGTATGGTAGATTTGCAGTGTGATAAAAAGTGTGGTGTAATTAGTGGAAGTACATGGCAGGGGCAATTATTGCAATTTTCTGATAGTATTATTTTCATTGACGAAGGAAATAGTTTCATATTATCAGTTGAATTTGCCAGAGAAATTCAAAAAACAGATAATTACTATGTTATTGTCACAAGAGAAGGATTGTCGAATCTTCCATATAGTGTTGAAGAAATATATGGTATTCATTCATCAGGAAAATATGGACATTTGAAAAAATGCTATCAGACATTTTATCACATATACAATTTACAATCTGTAAAAAAAAGTTTATATCCAAGAGTAGTCATTACTGAAGATAGTAATTCAGGGTATCAGTTTTTTGCTCATGTTTGTGATGAAAATGAAGTAAAATGTGTTAGTGCCTCGGGTAAATCAAATATAATTAATGTATTGAAGAGACTGTCGCCTACGGATGAAACGGTAGTGATTGTTGATGGTGCTGCATTTGGACCGGAAATGAATCGTATTATGAATTATATCAATCATAAGAAAAATATTAAGCTATATGCACCCGAATCATTTGAATGGATTCTGTTAGCCAGTCATATTTTGGATGTGAAAGAATTAGATGATATTCTTGAGAATACATCAGATTATGTTGAATCGCAAAGATATTTTAGCTGGGAACAATATTTTACAGAATTGTTGCTTGAAATGTCATATGATTCCTATCTTAGATATAGTAAGAGCAAGCTAAATGAGGCTTATTTAATGGGAAATGTGAAAAATTCAATTCTAGATACGATAGAAGTAATAAAGTTTGAAAAATATGATACTGATGAGGAAAATCAATAAGAGTTTTTATAAAAGAAGTTGATTTGGTGCTAAATTAATTAGAAATTATTTATTCTTATTTCTTGGGAACAGCGTAAGTTCGCTTCTGTCTTTGAGGGATTGCAGAATAATACCCTGTCAAGAGCAGAATTGAACTATGAAAGCGGTA
>CACYDA010000281.1 GCA_902773095.1 uncultured Lachnospiraceae bacterium
AGAGGCAAGCACTGAAAACAGTATTGCGACAAACTCTACCGAAATAACAGTTAGTGTCGCACCTACTTTAGTGGATGATTTATCACAAAATATAGTAATGGGTTATAATATTCTTCATATTGATACAGATAATGGAATGGTTTGGATTGAATCTTATGATTGGAAGAATAATGCTCCACACTATTCTTTGAATTGGAAATATCCAGAAGAAAAATGGAATGAGACAAAGCATGTGAACGTTTTGTCAAGCAGAATTGGCCTACGAATTAATTCATGTGAGTTATATTTTGGAAGGATAATGCGTAAGCTATCATTGGATGACTTGCATGAGGCAACTGGCATCCAGCGAAAGACGCTTGAAACATATGAAAAACTAAATGGACAATTTGCTATTGAAACAATGCAGATTTATCCAGAATGTAGGGATTCTATTGATATAATAAAACTTGCCTATGCTCTTAATGTAAGATATGAAACATTAGTGGCTACACCGCAATATGCAATATCTTATAAAGCGAAAATTGCATTATATGGAGTAAAGAAAGGAATTAGAAGTGATCAAATGCCAGTGGAAAGAAAAAAGACAAAAATAGTTGTTTTCGATTTTGATGGCACATTAACAAAAAATGCTTCATTGAGAACTTCCTGGGAAAGAATGTGGGTGTCATGCGGCTATACAGTCGATGACTGCAGAAAGCTTCATAGCGAATATTCTTTAGGACAATTCGGGCACCAAGAATGGTGCGATAAGACAGCCGAAAAGTTTAAAAACAGATCCTTTTCACGTAAAAACATTGAGCAAATTGCCACAAATATAGAATTACTTGATGATTGCAGAGATGTGCTCATGCTTTTGCACAGTAAGGGAATTCAACTGTTTATTGTATCAGGGTCAGTTGATATATTAATTAAAAAAGTATTAGGTGACGAACTAGCTAATCTGTTTAGTAAAATCCAGGCAAATCAAATGCAGTTTAATCAAGATGGTTTTCTCGAAAAAATAATTGGTACAAAGTATGATTTTGAGAAACAGGCTAATTATGTAAAAGGTATTATAGATAAAGGGTATCTATCATCAAATGAAATAGTGTTCTTTGGTAATTCATTTAACGATGAATCAGTTTGTAGTACAGGAGTACGAGCTGTTTGTATTAATCCTAAACAAACCGTGAGTTACAATCCATCTTACTGGACCGATGAAAGATCAGATGTGACATCTATGAAAGACTTTTTGCAATTTATCAAGCTCACATAGTAGTAAATAAACTATAAGTACACGTTAGGTGCAATATAACAATCCACAGTATCCCCGACAATGTGGCACAGCTCTTGCAAAAGATATGCCCAAACGACTCGCATTAATCAACGTGAACCATCAACGCAGCGTATTCCCCAGCGACACGGTACTGCTGAAGGTCCTCTATCTTTCCACGTTTGAAGCCGCGAAGAAATGGAAAATGCCTATCAAAAACTGGGGTAAGGTTTACGGCGAACTGGCCATCATGTATGATGGACGACTGCTAGATTGATACCAGAAACAGCCAGATCCGTCAAGTGTAAAATGTACGTCCGCTTCGTGGGCACCCTTGACATATCTGCTTCTGGTAGGACTGTAGTCAAAAGCCGAACGGTAGAACCAGCCGTTCGGCCCTATCCAATCCTGATCCTATCACGGAAGTCCGATATTTACATGAAAACTATTCTCAAGGCCGTGAAATAGGTCTCCCAATTTCCCGCGGGGCTGTCCATTGGCTGAAACACAATCCCGCCTTACAATGTTCTTCTTTAAAAAACTCACTTCTCTATGAGGCTTTCGCGATTTGTCATTCTCTCATTCCGGTCAACGTAGCGCTAGTATGCCTCCTTCATTCGAGTTAGCTAGGACTTAAATCATTCCCAATCCGATAAACTTATAGAACGCGAACAGTAATATATTAGTGCCTCAAACTTCCTACACCGAAACACGCCTAAACCCTAATCGCAGTCAGCTCCGAGCCGCCGAAAACCCATCAAGCAGCTGAAGGGACCTTCAGGAAATGCTGATAGCTGGCAGGCAGACGGTCATAAAACTGCCGGGCGAAGGCAATCAGCTGG
>CACYDA010000282.1 GCA_902773095.1 uncultured Lachnospiraceae bacterium
CTCTTTCTCTACTCTCTCTTTCCCTTCTCTCCCTCTCAATACTTTCTGCTTCCATGATTCTAGACTCTTCTATTCTTCTGTTTTCATCGTCAATCGCCTGTTGGTTGGCCATAACCTTTTTTTCATATTCGAGTGCAGCCTTCTCTGCCTCCTCAATACTATCTGCATACATCAAAATCTGTGCATTTGTATCACTAATCTTTTGACTAAGCAATTGTCTCTGACCGGATAGTTCTTCCTTTAATTCCAGCAATTCCTGCTGTTCTTCTTCGTACTCCTTTTCCTTTTCTTCTCTCTCCAGTTTAATCTTTTTGTCTTTTTCAAGCATTTTTCTATCATACTTGGTTAACTCCATCAAATACTCCGCCTTATTCAATCGTTCAGAGAAGGTTCCACCTGCAAGCATCACATCCATATATGAATTTTCATTTAATTCATACATATATTTAATTCGCAGTTTCATATCTGAATATTGCTTTTTCTCATCTTCTGTCGCAAGATCAAGTTGTTCCTTGGTTTGGGAAAGCTGTGCTGTCTTTTCATTGATTTGCTGTTCAATACCACTAATTTTTTCAGAAATATCCGTAAGTTCTGTATTCAATTGTGATACAATACTTTCCAACTCACCTTTCGTCTCCATCAGACCGGATGCCTGTTCCTGATAAGATGACATTTGTTCCTGGTTATCTCTTTTTTCACTCTCCATCTCTGAAATACTCTGTGTAGCTTTGCTTACCATAGAATAACCAATCACAAATACGATCACAAGAACTGACATCACAATTGTACTTATATATTTTGATTCATTGTTACTTTTATCCATACTATCATACTCTTTCGCTTCTAATAATAATTCTCTTTGTGCAATATGTCTTTTTAATTACATCCTAACCAAGTGATCTTTCCTACACAAGCCTTGATCCTTGCCTGTCAATGATCCAAACTCAGCTTCTTCCCTAAACCAGCCTTGATCCTTACCTCACAATTATCCTAACTCGGCGATTCTTGTCACACCCACATAAATCTGTGATATTTTATACCAAGTTGCAAAATCAATGACTCCTGTCTGTGGTAAGTCGAATGTTTTTTGAAATGCCTTAACAGCTGCCTTTGTCTTCTCACCATAGATTCCATCCGCATCAATTCTCGGAATATTAGAATATACTTCTGCAATTCTGTCCAATTGCTGCTGAATCTGGCGCACTTTACTACCTGTGGAACCGATATCAAGACTGTACCCCGGATAAGAAATTGGAACACCTGAAATCTGCTCCGCCGAATTAATATAAATAGAATCACCATAATAATTCCGTAGAATCTGTATCGCTGAATATCCCGCATCCGATAGTTCTTTTGACCCCCACTGAGCCAGCCATCCGGGACACATGACTCTCTGTCCGTCACAATACTGTGTA
Source organism: uncultured Lachnospiraceae bacterium (assembly GCA_902773095.1). Taxonomy (GTDB): domain Bacteria; phylum Bacillota; class Clostridia; order Lachnospirales; family Lachnospiraceae; genus Bovifimicola. The sequence continues at coordinate 1,416 of CACYDA010000282.1, forward strand.
AGAATTGGCTGTTTTACATTTGGTCTTGATAGGTACTGATTAAAAATCCCATCCACTACTTTCGAGATGGAATCATAAAGATTCCTGTTATTCACCCATTTGTGATCATATGCGGTAGAGGAAGTAATGGTAAAATTGTAGCCTTTATTCCGATACCACTCTGTATACACTCTGTTTAAAGTAAATGACATAATCGCAAGTACATTGGCTTTGATTGCTTCTTCCGGCCAAGTCGCATAGATTTCACATGAGGCCACATTTTTTATGTAGTCCTTATACAATACATAATAATCATTTGCAGATGGATCAGACGGAGGTCCATCATGGACAACGATATACTCCGGCACTACTACTTTGCTTAAAACAATCTCACCTGATATACTTTGTGGTTTAATCTCATCCTCTGCGATTTTAGGGGGATAATCCCCGTACAGTGTATGTGCCGGTATGACATATGCATTTCCAAAATCTTCCTCCTGTTTTGGTCGAAGCCTGATATTTTGTACAGCCTGTTCTCCTGATAAAATCTGAACACCCGAAATATCAACCGGTTCATATCCTTCTGCCTCAATCAATAATGTATATTCCGAATATGGCTGTATTATATTATCTCTGTCAAGACTCAATTCCACCGGTGGCGCATCGAGTTCTACCTTCTGGGTCTGACCCGTATTGTCCGTCACCAATTCCTCAATCTTATTGGTAGGTTCTCCCTCAACATATACTGACACATTTACATCTTTGATTGGAATATTATTTAACGTTGTACAAACTATTTTTAATGTTCCATTGTCAACCATGTCATTTTGCATTGCTTTCATAAATCACAATCCTTATCTGATTACACTTTATCTCATTATATGCATCAGTCTTTTCTTTGTTGACAATATTGACCTGCTTAAAAATCAATTTACTTTTTTACATATTTTCTGAAATAGTATTCAACATCAAAATAAGTCTTTTCTTCGCTTTCATCCATCATTTCCCACTCCTGCCTTTGATCAAGATTTGGAAAATACGCATCCGCATCATAAGAATAATCGATGTATGTTATATACGCAGTATCGCAACAGTCTAACATTTGTTCATAAATACTTGCTCCCCCTATCACATAGACATTTTCCGTATTATACTTTCTGATTTCTGCCAGTGCCTCTTCCATATCGTGAACGATCACAGCATCCTTCGCAGTAAAACTTCTGTCTGTTGTGAGAACAATGTTAATCCTGTTCTTTAACGGAAGTCCGTTTGGAAAACTTAATAGCGTGTTTTTTCCCATGACAACCACATTTCCCATGGTTGTCTCTCTAAAAAATTTCATATCCTCGGGAATGCTTACGAGCAGCTTTCCCTTATTTCCTATTCCCCAGTTTTGATCAACTGCTGCAATTAATTTCATGGTTTCTCATACCCTTTCCGTTTTCATTTCATACAATTTTCTATTTCACAATTCTCGCTTGCACTATTTTCTATTTCACAATTTACTATTTCACACTTCTCTATTTCATAATTCTGTATTTCACAATTTTCTAATCCACTATTTTACACTGCCACCGGAATATTCTTAATCTGAGGTCCTGTCACGTAGTTTTCCAGCCATACATCATCTACGGTAAAGTCATAAAAATTCTTAATATCCTCATTAATATGAAAGACTGGAGCAGGATATTTTTCCCTTGTAATCAATTCTTTTACCAGTGGGATATGCTTATCATAAATATGGGCATCCGCGATCACATGCACCAGTTCACCTGCTTTCAATCCGCTTACCTGCGCAATCATATGAAGCAATACTGCATACTGCACAACATTCCAATTATTTGCTGTAAGAATATCCTGTGAACGTTGATTTAAGATTGCATTCAACTTATCACCTGTCACATTAAAGGTCATACTGTATGCACATGGATACAGATTCATCTCATGCAAATCCTGATGCACATAAAGATTTGTCATAATCCTTCTGCTATATGGATTGTTTTTCAAGTCAAACAGTACCCTGTCAACCTGATCCATTTCCCCTTCTTTATACTGGTGCTTCACTCCAAGCTGATAACCGTAAGCTTTTCCGATGGAACCATCTTCATCAGCCCAGCTGTCCCATATATGGCTCTTTAATTCATGGACATTATTCGATTTTTTCTGCCAAATCCAAAGAATCTCATCTACAGCACTCTTAAATGCAGTTCTTCTAAGAGTGAGTGCAGGAAACTCCTTTGACAGATCATATCGGTTCACTACCCCGAATTTTTTAATTGTATAAGCAAAGGTACCATCTTCCCATTTTGGTCTTACCCTCTCACCCTCCGTGCTAAATCCATTTTCTATGATATCACTGCACATATTGATAAATAAATCATCTGCGTAACTCATGTTTTCTCCTTTCTTTAATCCGTAAATCTACCTTTGACACCCTAATCTTTGTCAGTAAGCGCACTGGCAATCTCAACCGGAACATAAGCTTCTACATAAATGCCCGACTCCGTGTATTCTTCTTTTAACAGCTCTCCATATTTTCTGATTCTCTGAATCTCTCCCGCTTTCTTATAGTCAAATACCTTAGCAATATAAATCTTCTGGTTTCTGATAATCTCTTCAACGGTTTTTAACAGTTCTTTCAATCCTTCATGATTTTTAACAGAGGCATTAATGGTATAATCTGCATTAAAATCCTTAAAAATCGGAAATTCTTCTTCTGACTTTCCTTCCTCCTCATACATTTTCCGTAACTTGTCCTGTTTATTGAAAATGGTAATAATGGGTTTATCCTTCACTCCCAGATCACCCAGCGTCTTATAAACAATATGCATCTGTGCATCCATCTGCGGATTGGATGCATCCACCACATGAATCAGGATATCCGCATATTTTGCCTCTTCAAGAGTACTGCGAAATGCATCCACAAGGTGATGGGGAAGTTTTCTAATAAAGCCAACTGTATCTGTCAACATAATTTCCTGTCCGCTTTCCAGCTTATACGCTCTCGTTGTGGGATCAAGTGTCGCAAACAATTTGTCTTCTTCCAGCACTTTAGCTCCTGTCAGTTCATTAAGGAGTGTCGATTTTCCGGCATTTGTGTATCCCACGATGGAAATCACTGTTGTCGGTTTCTTACTTCTGTTGCTCCTTGCAAGTTCCCTGTGAGTCTCCAGATCAGCAATCTCATGTCTGAGAGTCGCAATCCTGTCTCTGATCAATCGTCTGTCGACCTCCAGCTTCTTCTCACCCGGTCCCCTTGTGCCAATACCGCCACCAAGTCTGGAAAGTGACTTTCCCAGTCCTGTCAGCCTTGACTGTCTGTATTTTAACTGTGCCAGTTCTACCTGGATTTTTCCTTCTCCTGTCCGTGCCCGCGCTGCAAATATGTCAAGAATCACAAGTGTCCTGTCCATCACTTTCGTATCAAGCAAATCCCTAAGATTTTTCAATTGCGCCGGACTCAGTTCATCATCACATACAACGCCTGTTGCCTCCAATTCCTCTATCAGCACCTTGACTTCTTCAATCTTTCCTTTTCCAATATATGTGCCGGAATGGATTGCTTCCCTGTTTTGTATCACAGTGGCAACTGTATAGGCACCTGCTGTCTTAACAAGGTCTTTTAATTCTTCAAGCGACTGCTCCGTATCATCATTTTCATATGTTGAAACACCGATCAGAATCACTCTTTCCGGTTTTTCTAATACTTCGTATGTCTTTTCCATTTCATACCTCTCAAAACTATACTAGACTTAGAATTGATTATAACTGAATATTGCATTTTAATCAAATAAAATATGCTTAAGTTAAAACTCAGTTCTCCTTTATTTCATATTATTATTACTGTTTATCACTTTTTTAAAAACTTTTACTTTATTTTTATCCATGTTGTGCTATAATCTAAAAAGATAATTTTTGAAAGGATTGAATATATAATGGAACATTTAATTACACCTTCCGGATACGAATCAGCTTTATCGATCCGTGAAACAGAAATTGGCATCAAACTTGTCAAAGACTATTTCGAGCGTTCACTTGCAAAAGAATTGAATCTTACAAGAGTATCTGCTCCTCTTTTTGTCACACCGGAAAGCGGTCTCAATGATAACTTAAATGGTGTGGAGCGTCCTGTCAGTTTTGGAATCAAAGAGCAGGATGAAAGAAATGTAGAAATCGTACATTCCCTTGCAAAATGGAAACGTCAGGCTTTAAAGAGATATGGTTTCCATTCCGGCGAAGGACTTTATACAGATATGAATGCCATCAGGCGTGATGAAGATACAGACAATATCCACTCAATTTTCGTAGACCAGTGGGATTGGGAAAAAATCATTTCGAAAGAAGAACGTAATGTCGAAACATTGAAACAGACAGTAGAAAAAGTATATAACGCCTTGAAGGATACAGAGAAATTTATGGCAATGCAGTACAATTACATCAATGAAATACTTCCATCTGACCTTTTCTTTATCACTTCTCAGGAATTAGAAGACATGTACCCTGGTACAACTCCGAAGGAACGCGAATACAAAATTGCAAAACTCAAAGGTGCCGTTTTTATCATGCAGATTGGCGATCAGCTCGCTTCAGGTGAAAAGCATGATGGTCGTGCCCCTGACTATGATGACTGGAAATTAAATGGTGATATTATCGTATATTACCCTGTTTTGGATATCGCTCTTGAGTTATCTTCCATGGGAATCCGTGTTGATGAGGATTCTCTTCGCGAACAGCTCGACAAGGCAGGATGCCCTGAGCGTGCCAATCTTCCATTCCAGAAAGCTATCCTCGACTGTGAACTTCCTTATACAATCGGTGGTGGTATCGGTCAGTCAAGAATCTGTATGTTTTATTTAAGAAAAGCCCATATTGGAGAAGTTCAGGCTTCCATCTGGCCGGATGATATCCATGATGAAGCTTTGGAGAATGGAATTGTGCTTCTATAAATTCATAATGTATAATCAGGCAGGTGGAGGACTTATCCCTTCCTACCCGCTGCCCCGCCTTGCATCCTTCGCAATCGGATCCAAGGCATGTGCATTGAAAAAGAGTGGAAATTTTTGAACCAAAATTTCCACTCTTTTTCAATTTTTTTGCTACTCGCACCCGATTAATACCTTTTTACCTTCAAAAGCAAATCCGTATTTCTTA
>CACYDA010000283.1 GCA_902773095.1 uncultured Lachnospiraceae bacterium
AGGGAGAAATCGCCACAGGAATCTATAGTATGTGGATTGAGACAAGTACTGCCAAAAATGCAAAAGCAGGACAATTCATTTCATTATATTCATCAAATGGAGCAACACTTTTGCCAAGACCGATCAGTATATGTGAGATTAATGAAGAAAGAACGGCGCTCCGCCTTGTGTACAGAGTGGTAGGAAAGGGAACGAAAGAATTCTCGGCCTTGAACAAAAACGACACAATAAAGGTATTAGGACCACTGGGAAATGGATATACATTAAAGAATCAGACTGCAATTCTTGCCGCAGGTGGAATTGGCATTCCTCCGATTGTTGAGCTTGCAAAACAGCTTCACCATCAGTTTGACTGTAAATTAAACATTGTGGTTGGATATAGAAATGATGAATTATTCCTTGTTGATGAACTGAAGCAATATGGTGAGGTATTCATTTCAACAGAAGATGGTTCTGTTGGAACAAAAGGGAATATTCTGGATGCCATCAGAGAAAATAATATAGAAGCGGATATCATCTATGCCTGTGGACCTATGCCAATGTTAAGGGCGGTAAAGGGATTTGCATTATCACAGGACATTGAAGCACAGATTTCTCTGGAAGAGAGGATGGCGTGTGGCATTGGAGCCTGTCTCGGATGTGTTTGTAAGACAAAAAACAAGGATGAACATACTCATGTCAATAATACGAGGATTTGTACTGACGGACCTGTATTTGAAGCCAGGATGGTTGAAATATAGAAAGAAAGGATAACACATGGATACAATGTTGAATATGAAGGTGAATATCGCTGGAGTTGAGTTGAAAAATCCCGTTATGACTGCATCGGGTACATTTGGCTCCGGCATGGAATATAGTGAATTTGTTGATTTAAGTCAATTGGGTGCAGTAGTGACGAAAGGTGTTGCAAATGTGCCATGGGAAGGTAATCCGACACCAAGAATTGCAGAAACGCATGGGGGAATGCTGAATGCGATCGGTCTGCAAAATCCCGGGATTGAAGTATTTGTGAAAAGAGATATCCCATTTCTTAAGCAGTATGATACAAAAATCATTGTCAATGTCTGTGGACATACAGAAGAAGAATATATTGAAGTGGTAGAGAGACTTGCAGATGAACCTGTTGATCTTCTTGAGATTAACATATCTTGTCCTAATGTCAAAGAAGGTGGAATCGGATTTGGACAAAATGAAAAATCTGTATATCATATCACGAATGAAATTAAAAAACATGCAAAACAGCCAATTATCATGAAACTGAGTCCGAATGTGACTGACATTACGGTCATGGCAAAAGCGGCAGAGGAAGGCGGTGCAGATGCGGTTTCATTAATTAATACACTTACTGGAATGAAGATTGATATTAACAGGCAGACATTTGCACTTGCAAACAGGACGGGTGGACTATCAGGACCGGCAATTAAACCGGTTGCAGTAAGAATGGTAAACCAGGTTGCAAATGCAGTCAGTATTCCGATCATTGGAATGGGTGGCATTGCTGCTTATGAGGATGCACTGGAATTCATACTTGCAGGAGCAACTGCTGTCTCGGTTGGAACAGCAAACTTTTATAATCCATATACCACAGTTGAGATTATTAAGGGAATTGAAGAATATATGAAAGCACATCATTGTGAAGAACTCAGCCAATTGATTGGTATTGTTAATAAATAGTTAATTTTAATTTGGTTGAAAATAAATGATAGGAATGGTACAATTAGGTTCAAATAAGATGATGACAGATAAAGGAGTAAACAAAAATGGAACAGTATAAAAAAGAGTTTATTGAGTTTATGGTAGACTGTAATGTTTTAAAATTTGGCGATTTTGTGACAAAGAGCGGACGTAAGACACCATTTTTTGTGAATACAGGTTTTTATAGAACAGGTACACAGCTTGTGAAACTCGGTGAGTATTATGCAAAAGCGATTAATGATAAATATGGTCTTGATTTTGATGTATTATTTGGACCGGCGTATAAAGGAATTCCACTTTCTGTTGCGACAACGATGGGAATCAGTAATTTATATGGTGCAGACATCAAATATTGTTCAAATCGTAAAGAAATTAAAGATCATGGAGACAAAGGAATCTTACTGGGAAGCCCGATTGAAGATGGAGACAGGATTGTCATCATTGAAGATGTTACAACAGCAGGAACATCTATCAATGAAACACTTCCAATCATCAAAGCGCAGGGAGATGTACAGATCAAAGGCCTTGTTGTTTCGGTTGACAGAATGGAAAGAGGTCAGGGTGATCAGAGTGCACTCGATGAGATTAAAGAAAAATATGGTATAGAGACAACTGCAATCGTGACAATGGCAGAAGTAGTAGAACACCTTTATAATAAAGAGTATAATGGAAAAGTTGTCATAGATGATGAATTAAAAAAGGCAATTGACGCATATTATGAACAGTATGGTGTTAAGTAGCAGCCAAAGCGGATCAAAAAGATTGGAGGTATTAAGAAATGGAAAAAGTTTATAAGACAATGAAAAAAATAGGTGGCGCCAACATTGCAATAGGCGTTGTGATACTGGTATTTGGTATCGTTTTGGGAATTTTGAATATAGTTTGTGGTGCAAAGCTTTTGAAAAATAAAGCGGATATTACGTTTTAATGGCAAAGAGTAAAAAGAATAACAAACGGCTAATGATTGTTAGCCGTTTGTTGTTTATCATATATATGGCAGCGACACTGTATATACTTCTGATGTCAGAGAGTTTTGGAAGGACTGTGACAGAGAATTACAGATATAATCTCAACCCTTTTTCAGAGATTAAAAGATTTTATTATTTGATTGGAACGGACTCAAATACAAAAGCGATGATCAATATTTTTGGAAATATTATCTGTTTCCTTCCTTTTGGATTGTATGAGGCAGTGGAACTGGAAAACAAAAAATTTCTAATCATTAAAGTGACATTATTGACGTTCTTTTTCAGTTTGTGTGTTGAGACAGTTCAGTTATACTTTAGAATCGGCATTTTTGATGTAGATGACTTGATACTCAATACAGCAGGAGGATTCTTAGGTGGTGTTGTATACCGGATCCTTTGGATTTTTTGGAAACGATTAAAGTCTAAAGAAGAAGGAAAATAAATACATAAGAAAGGAAAACACAGAATAAAGAAATTGAGAACAGAGAGACACGGATATACATTTACAACAAAAAATAATGCGAGATTGGGAATTGTTTCAACTATTCTCGCAGGGATTGCACTGGTCTTGCTGATTGCAGGAATTGTTTTGTCCTACAAAAAAGGAGGAAATGCAGGAATGATCGTGGGATTAATTGGAACACTGTCATTTGCATTTTCCATGGCAGGGCTCATATCAGGGCTTAGAAGTTTTAACGAAAAAGACAGGTTCTACCTGTTTTCCTGGATTGGAAGTATCATCAATGCGATTTTGTGGATTGCAATGTGTGCGATTATCGTTATGGGTATGATGAGTTGAGAAATTGTTAGAGATAATAATTTGATTGACTATGTAGAAGTTAACTAGTAAAATAGATTGTATTAAGCGAAAAAGGAGAATTTTATTATGGCAAAAGTTGGAATATTAATGGGCAGCGATTCAGATTTGGAAGTGATGAAGGCGGCTGCGCAAATTTTAGAAAGTTTTGGTATTGAATATGAAATGACAATTATTTCAGCACACAGAATGCCAGATGTATTCTATGATTATGCTACGAAGGCGGAAGAGAGAGGAATTAAAGTAATCATAGCAGGAGCAGGCGGAGCAGCTCATTTACCTGGTATGGCAGCAGCAATATTCCAGCTTCCGGTTGTAGGTGTACCAATCCATACAAAGTCGTTAGGAGGAGTGGATTCTCTGTATTCAATCGTTCAGATGCCACAGGGCATTCCGGTTGCTACAGTGGCAATTAACGGAGGAGCAAATGCAGGATTGATGGCAGCAAAGATTCTTGCAGTGTCTGATGATGAATTATTAAAGAAATTAAAAGAATATAAGCAGGGGTTAAAAGATAAAGTTAGTCAGAAAGCTAAGAAATTGGAAGAAATCGGATATGAAGAGTATTTGAAACAGATGAAATAATGTGTTAGACAGATCATGATAATATCTGATGAAAATCAGTTAATATTAATATAAGTATTAAAGAAAGGAAGGCATGTTATTTAATGAAGATGATTGTTTTGTCACAAAAAAAGATGAGAAAGCAGATTGTTTTTTGACAGGACAATTGATCGTTATATAATATGTATGGTTAAAAAAGATGGATTACAAAAAAGCCGGAGTGGACATTGAGGCAGGTTACAAGTCAGTAGAGTTAATGAAAGAGCATGTGAAAGCAACAATGAGACCGGAAGTGCTCACTAATATCGGAGGATTTTCAGGTGCATTTTCTATGGCAGCATTTAAGAATATGGAGAATCCTACACTTGTTTCCGGAACAGACGGAGTAGGAACGAAGCTGAAGGTTGCATTTTTGATGGACAAGCATGATACAGTGGGAATTGACTGTGTTGCTATGTGTGTAAATGATATTGCTTGTGCAGGCGGAGAACCTCTATTCTTTTTAGACTATATTGCATGTGGTAAAAATGAACCTGAGAAGATTGCGACCATCGTCAGTGGTGTGGCAGAAGGATGTAAGCAGTCAGGTGCTGCTTTAATTGGAGGAGAGACAGCAGAAATGCCTGGTTTCTATCCGGTTGATGAATATGACCTCGCAGGATTTGCTGTAGGTGTGGTTGATGAAAAAGATTTAATTACCGGAAAAAATATCAAAGCAGGAGATACATTGATTGGTATCGCATCTTCAGGTATACATAGTAATGGATTTTCATTAGTAAGAAGTGTATTTAAGATGAAAGAAGAATCTTTGAATACATATTATGAATCACTTGGAAGAACACTCGGTGAGACTTTGATCGAGCCTACAAAAATCTATGTAAAAACATTAAAAGAAATTAAGCAGACTGGTGTAACGGTCAAAGGATGCAGCCATATCACAGGTGGAGGCTTTTATGAGAATATTCCCAGAATGCTGCCTGACGGTATCAGAGCAGAGGTGAAAAAAGACAGTTATGAGATCCCTCCAATCTTTAAGATGTTGTCTACAGATGGAGATATTGCAGAGCATATGATGTATAATACATTTAACATGGGTATTGGAATGGTACTTGCCATTGACCCTTCAGATGTAGACAAGACGCTTGCTGCAATCAGTGCTGCAGGAGAGAAAGGCTTTGTAATTGGTAATGCAATTAGTGGTGAAAAAGGAGTTACATTATGCTAAAAGTCGGTGTTCTGGTATCAGGCGGAGGAACAAATCTTCAGGCAATCATCGATGCGGTTAATGCAGGAATCATCACGAATACATCTCTTGAAGTTGTGATCAGTAACAATCCTAACGCATATGCGCTTACAAGAGCAAAAGAGAATCATATTGAGAATTGGTGCATCTCTCCGAAATCATTTGAAAAACGAGAGGATTTTAATAAGGCATTAATTGAAAAACTGGATGAATATCATCTTGATTTGATTGTGCTTGCGGGTTGTATGGTGGTTCTTCCGGCAGAATTAATCGAAAAATATGAGAACCGGATTATCAATATTCATCCGGCGCTGATTCCTTCTTTTTGTGGAACAGGATACTATGGACTTCATGTTCACGAAGAAGTATTAAACAGAGGTGTAAAACTGACGGGCGCGACAGTGCATTTTGTAGATGCAGGAACCGATACCGGCCCCATTATTATGCAAAAAGCAGTAGAGGTAAAATGGGGAGATACTCCTGAGGTTTTACAGAGACGTGTAATGGAAGAGGCAGAATGGAAGATTATGCCGGCAGTGATTAACCTCATTGCAAATGGAAAAGTGAAAGTGATTGACGGAAAAGTCAAAATAGAAGAATAGATAAGTACTGTATGGATTACGGTGTGAATGGATAGAAAATTAAACTGGTCTATAATTGGAGGATTTATAAATGAAAGTTTTGATTGTAGGAAGTGGCGGTCGTGAACATGCAATTGCATGGAAAGTTGCCAAGAGTGACAAAGTTGAGAAGATTTACTGCGCTCCGGGAAATGCAGGGATTTCACAGATTGCAGAATGTGTAGATATAGGAGCGATGGAGTTTGAAAAACTGGTAGAATTTGCGAAAAGCAAAGAGATCGATCTGACGGTGATCGGTATGGATGATCCGTTGGTAGGCGGAGTTGTTGATGAATTTGAAAAAGCAGGTTTGAGAGTATTCGGACCAAGAAAGAATGCGGCTATTTTGGAAGGCTCGAAGGCGTTTTCAAAGGATTTAATGAAAAAATATCATATTCCTACAGCAGCCTACGAAACATTTGATTCACCAAAGAAAGCAATGGAGTATCTTGAAAATTCCAAATATCCGATTGTTTTAAAAGCTGATGGTCTTGCACTTGGAAAAGGTGTATTGATTTGTAATACAAAAGAAGAGGCAATGGATGGTGTCAAAACATTGATGCTTGATAAGCAGTTTGGTTCGGCAGGAAATACAATTGTTGTAGAAGAATTTATGACCGGACGTGAAGTATCAGTACTTTCATTTGTTGACGGAAATACAATCAGAATCATGACATCTGCCCAGGATCACAAGAGGGCAGGAGATGGAGATACAGGACTTAATACAGGTGGAATGGGAACATTCTCTCCTAGTCCGTTTTATACCAAAGAAGTGGATGAATTTTGCCAAAAATATATTTATCAGCCTACAGTAGATGCGATGAAATCTGAGGGCAGAGAGTTTAAGGGAATTATATTCTTTGGACTTATGCTGACAAAAGATGGTCCAAAGGTACTTGAATACAATGCCAGATTTGGAGATCCGGAAACACAGGTTGTGTTGCCGAGAATGAAGAATGATATAGTGGATGTTTTTGAAGCATGTATTGATGGAACACTCGATCAGGCAGAACTTGAATTTGCTGATAATGCTGCTGTCTGCGTTGTACTGGCGTCAGAAGGTTATCCTGTCAAGTATGAAAAGGGTTTTGAGATAAAAGGTCTTGAAAAGTTTGATGGTCAGGATTCGTATTTCGTTTTCCATGCAGGCACAAAGAAGTCAGGAGAACAGTTTGTGACGAATGGAGGACGCGTACTGGGTGTAACAGCAACCGGTAAGGATTTAAAGATAGCAAGGCAGAATGCATATGAGGCAACAAAATGGATTGAATTTGATAATAAATATATGAGAAACGATATTGGAAAAGCAATAGATGAAGTGTAGAACAATGTAAGTTGAGCACGGTGTGAGAAAGGTATTGATGGTGTTAATGATTCGTCAAAAAAAGAAAACAATAATCACTTTTGTAATCTCTATAATAGCACTATGCATCCTGATTCATACAGAGTACTGGAAAATCCAAGCCTATGAAGAAAAGGATGGAACTGTGAACGGAACATATGTCAATGTAAGAACAGGAGCAGGTACTTCTTATAGTAAGTTGACATATAATGGAGAAAATGTCCAGCTGAATGTGGGACACAGTGTCAGGATTATAGGTGAGAGCAATGCCAGTGATGGCGCATTGTGGTATAAGATTAAATTTACATATTCTAATACGGAATTGACTGGTTTTATGCATAGTTCCTATGTGGATGTAAGCAGCGTTTCATATGTGACAGATGAAGAATTTGAAAAGTATCTTACAACCCAGGGATTTCCGGAAAGCTACAAACCGAGACTTAGAGAAATACATGCAAAGTATCCTAAGTGGGTATTTGTTGCAGATCAGTTAACGTATGACTGGACAGATGCTGTCAATAATGAAAGTATGATAGGAAGAAGTCTTGTGTGGAAGGATTCAATCAGTTCATGGAAATCACTTGAATCAGGTTCGTACAATTGGGATACCGGCGTGTGGGCAACATTTGATGGCGGTTCGTGGGTAGCTGCTTCAAAAGAATATGTATCATATTGTATGGATCCTAGAAATTTCCTTGATGAAACATATATTTTTCAGTTTGAAATGTTGTCATTCAATGCATCCATCCATAAGGAAGCAAATGTGGAACTTCTTTTAAAAGGAAGTTTTATGGCAGGAGCACAGTCGATTTCCGGGAAATCATACGCAACAACATTTATGGATGCAGCGGCAGAATCTAGTGTAAGCCCGTATCATCTTGTGTCGAGAGTGATTCAGGAAGTAGGATATGCGGGGACGACAGGTGGCGTCACAGGTTACTATGCGCCTTCTACAGGAAATGTGTATACGGATTTATACAATTTTTACAATATAGGAGCCTATGCTGCAAATGGACGAGGTGCAGTAGAGAATGGATTAATCTATGCATCAAAAACAGATGAAGACACTTTAAGGCCATGGAATACAAAATACAAAGCGATTGTTGGTGGAGCAAAGTTCATAGGAAGTGGATACATCAATATTGGACAGGATACTATTTATTATGAAAAATTTGATTTCGCAGGAACTCCGTATACACACCAGTATATGACAAATGTCAGTGCTCCAAAGTCAGAAGCTTCTAAAATGTCAAAAGCATACACTGATGATATGAAGAAAAGTATTGCACTTGTGTTTAAAATCCCTGTTTTTAAGAATATGCCGGATTCCGTCTGCACCTGCCCTACAGGAGATGGAAGTCCGAATAATGTGCTGAATACACTTACAGTCGATGGATACACCCTGACACCGACTTTTAGCAAGTTTACTCAGGAATATGATTTAATTGTTGAGAATAGTGTGTCAAGTATTAAGGTCAATGCATCAGCTGTTGACGGCAGAGCATCTGTGACAGGAACAGGAACGATTTCACTAAAAGTAGGAGTTAATACAGTAAGAATTGTTGTAAAAGCTGTTAACGGGGATTCTAGAACATACACAATTAATGTAGTAAGAAAAGAAGCAGAGCAGCCACATGTTGAACCGGAACCGACAACGGAAGAGCCAACAACAGAGGAACCGACAACAAGTACTGATGAACCAAAATATTCCGGTACATATACAATCTTGAATGGAACATATCTTACAGGAATCACGAAAGGAACAAGTATCACCATGATAAAAGATTCTTTTCAACTTGAAAACTGTACGCTTCAAATCTGTAAATCAGATGGAAAGCCAGTAACATCCGGAAGTGTTACAACAGGTATGTGCGTAAATATATATAACAATTCAGGAAAAATAGTAAAACAATATAGCTGTGTCATTTTTGGTGATGTCAACGGGGATGGAGAAATCAATTTAATTGATCTGTTATATCAAAAACGGCATATATTGGGAATCAGTAAGCTCAGCGAATCAGAATTATTGGCAGGAGATGTCGACAGGTCAGGTATAATCAATCTGATTGATATGCTATACCTAAAGAGACATATTTTAGGAATAGGTATTATTTCTCAGTAGCATACGATGCCCGCTTTGCGAGCGGCTATAAAGTAACATATGGAGGATTAGTTTTAATGAAATCTGGATGGAGTAAATGGATACTTGGAATTGCGATGATTATGGCTATTGTTATGGGATCAGGAATACAAGCGCATGCAGCTACAGCAAATGTAACAATTTCATCAGTAGATGGAACGCAAGGTGATACAGTAACCGTAACAGTAACAGTTTCTACAGACGTTGCGGCTATGGGACAGGTAGGAATCGAGTATGATACAAATCATCTTGAATATGTCAATGATGGAACAAATGGTGGTGTCGCGGGGAACATTTTGAGTATATTAGATGATATTCCTGCCGGGGAAACAAAGACAATTAATTTAAATTTTATTTTGAAAGAGCCTGGTTCGACAAAAGTATCAGTGGCCACCAATACAATGTTTTTAGCCGTGAATCAATCAGGACAGGATGGTGACAATATTGATAATTTAAATACTACAAATGGTACAATTAATATTAATGCGTCTGATGCTGCCTCGAATAACAGTCGTCTGGATGGATTAATTGTATCAGCAATCACACAGACGGGTGCAAGCCAGAATGTCAATTTTACTCCTGCATTTTCATCTGAAACATATGATTATACAGCAACAGTACCTTCTAATATCACAAGGATCGTTGTTTCAACCACTCTTTCGGATACAAAAGCGACAACACAGGTATCGGGAACTAGAATTGATACAGGTGATAATAAGACAACAATTGTAGTGACAGCAGAAGATGGTACACAAAGTACATATACACTATATATTATCAAAGAATCAGAGAATCAGACAACAACAGCAGCCCAGCAGGAAAATCCTGATCCAAATCAGCCGCAGGAATCAAGTTCTGAGGGAGAAACACAGTCAGAATCAGTTTCTGAAACACAGACAGAGCTTGATCGAACACCAAAACTTGTTGAGTCCATGGGAAAATATATTATCCAGGATTTTTCACTAGTGGCTAAACCGGAAGGATATGAGGAGGGTATTGCTGGCTACAATGGACAAAATATTGCAGTTTTGAAGGGAATTGCGAGAAATATTACATTAGTATGCATTGCTGATGACCCGGAAGGAACAAACGCAAGTTTTTATATTTATAATGAAGGAACAGGTGCAATAGACCAGTTCGTGAATATCACAACGGATCAAAAGATATATACAATCATTCCTACTGATGACACTTACCAGGGACCGAAGGATTATATACAGACGACATTAGAGGTAGATGGTGGAAGTGTAAAAGCATGGATTAGAGAAGAAGGAACAGAGTTTTATGTTGTTTATGCGATGAATTGGGATGGAGAAACGGCACTTTATGTATATGATATAAAAGAGAAAACACTTCAAAGATATGTGGAAGGAATCAAGACAATTCAGATTGAAGAAGAACCGGAAACAGAAAATACAGAATATTTGTCGATGAAAAGACAGTACAATGATTTGAATCAGGAATACCAGAATGTGAAAAATAAGAAAAACAAATTGATCAAGAGTCTGATCGTTGTTTTGGCAATATTAGGAATGATTACATTGATTTCCATCTATAAGTATTTAGCTGAAAAAGAGAAAAATATGACAGATGGGAAGGATGATTGTAATTCTGACGGTAATTCAGGGGTATCGCAACTCGGTGGCGGCATTAAATATCCTGCGATTCGTTCTGATTCTTGGAATCAAAGAAATATGGCAGATGAGAATGAAATTGAAAAGAGTACTCTTGAGACAGATCATACACTAAATGATGAAAAAACGGATTTACCAGATGAGGAAGCAACAATTCCTGATCAGAAAAACGATGTAGAGGATTTATTATTTGGATTAGATGATCATAATGGAAACAATCAGTAATTGGCTCACATAACTTGACAAATAAATTCTGTTTGTTATACTATATGTATAACAAGTGGGTTAGCATGAAAGGTATGTGATGGTATGATATTATCGATCGATTTTAACAGTGATGAAGCAATATATATGCAATTGCGTAATCAAATTATTTATGAAATCGCAAAAGATACAATAAGAGAAGGAGATTCACTTCCGTCAGTGCGTCAGCTCGCAGAAGACATTGGAATTAATATGCATACTGTGAATAAGGCATATGCGGTTCTGAAAAGTGAAGGTTTTTTGAAACTTGACAGACGTTATGGCGCAATTATTGCGATTGATATTGATAAGATTCGGGCAATAGAAGATATGAAGGATGAAATGCGTGTTATTCTTGCAAAAGCAATATGCAAAAATGTTACGGAAGAAGAGGCACATGCGATTATTCATGAACTATATCATGATTTTGTGAATTAATAATTGTAAGGGTTTATATAAAATAAAGTGGAGGATTTAGATGGATCACATATATACAGAGAAAGCAAAAGAAGTATTACATCAGGCAGAGATGGTATCAAAGCGCCTTAATCACAATTACATGGGAACAGAACATCTGCTAGCAGGAATGTTATCTGTAGAGGATTGTGCAGC
>CACYDA010000284.1 GCA_902773095.1 uncultured Lachnospiraceae bacterium
AAAAAAGGCAAAGATAAACCTAAGGAGAGAAACGTAGCGCAAAAAGCAATTATTGATGAGGCAAAAAAGATGTTGATGGAAAGCAGGAATATGACAGAAGAAGAGGCGCACAGGTATATCCAGAAAAACAGTATGGACAGTGGAAACAGTATGGTGGAAACTTCCAGGATGATACTGCATATTATGCACTGACTATATTACATATTGGTTCTGGTGGAAAGAGAAGCTGTGATCAGATTGAAAATGATAGAAAGAAAGGATATAAAAAATGTACAAAATTAATGATAATTATTTAAAATTACCGGGAAGTTATTTATTTTCAACAATAGGAAAAAAAGTGAGAGCATATAAGGAAGCCAATCCGGACAAAGATGTAATCAGTCTTGGAATAGGCGATGTCACATTGCCTCTGGCGCCTGTTGTCATTTCAGCCATGCATGAAGCTGTCGATGAAATGAGTAAAGCAGAGACTTTTAAAGGATATGCGCCAGATCTGGGATATGAATTTTTAAGGCAGGCAATCGCTACGCATGATTATAAGGCAAGAGGTGTTGACATTGCCATTGATGAAATTTTTATCAGTGACGGTGCAAAGAGTGATTCCGGAAACATTGGTGATATCTTTTCAGTGGATAATAAGATTGCTGTTTGTGATCCAGTGTATCCTGTATATGTGGATACCAATGCCATGGCTGGAAGGACAGGAGATTATATAAGAGAAGCGGGAGAATGGAGTAATGTGATCTACATGCCTTGTACGGCAGAGACAAATTTTGCTCCGGAGCTTCCAAATAAGGAACCGGATATTATCTATCTTTGTTTTCCAAATAACCCTACCGGTTCAACCATTACAAAAGATGAATTACAAAAATGGGTTGATTATGCATTGAAAATAGGTGCAGTTATTATTTATGATGCGGCTTATGAGGCATATATATCAGAAGAAAATGTTCCGCATACGATTTATGAGTGTGAGGGAGCAAAGGCATGTGCCATAGAGCTTAGAAGTTTTTCGAAGAATGCAGGATTTACCGGAACAAGACTGGGATTCACGGTAATACCAAAAGAATTGAAATCAGGAGAGGTGACACTGAACAGTCTCTGGGCGAGAAGACATGGAACAAAGTTTAATGGAGCGCCATATATCATTCAAAGGGCAGGTGCAGCCATTTATACAGATGAAGGAAAAATGCAGACGGCAAAACAGGTTGCTTACTATATGAATAATGCAAAAATCATAAGAGACAGCCTCAAAGAGGCAGGTTATTCGGTATCAGGAGGTGTAAATGCACCATATATTTGGTTAAAAACTCCAAAAAATATGACTTCGTGGGAATTTTTTGATCTTTTACTTGAAAAAGCAAATGTTGTGGGAACACCTGGCTCAGGTTTTGGACCGAGTGGAGAAGGTTATTTCAGACTTACGGCATTTGGCAGTTATGAAAATACATTGAAGGCACTTGAAAAGATTAAAGCATTATAAATGTGTTTTTGTGTATTATACAATGATGCATACATTGATGAAGCTGCATTACTTCTGATCGTGATCGATTAGGAATTGGAATAGGGTTATTGCTTTGGCTAAGGATGTGTTGCCGGAGTAATGCCCTTTTTCTTTTGCTTTATATTCCTAAGTAAAGTATTTGTTAATAAATGATGAAATATTTAAAAATAAATGGATAATTTGGGAACAATGTGGTAATATTTACTATATATACAAAAATTGGAGATGATAGAATCAATGAGTAATAGTGCAAAGACGAAAACGACACTGGAACTATTAAATGAAAGATGTAATGATGTAAAATATCAAAAGAAATTGATTACAAATGATTTTGAAAGTTTAAAAGATGTTGTGAGAATATCAGGAATCATATGTCTTGCATGCATGATGATACAAATTATTATTGTAGGTTCGTTTCTTAATAGTAGAAACCCATCTGTTTATGCATTGGGAAGATTTTTGACACCGTTTATTCTTATTATTTTTTTGGGAGCACTCTATGTTTTTGTTAACAGGGGATTTGACTTCTTTGTCAACATTGATACAAAATACTCTAAGAAACTTGCAAAAAAGCTGGACAGGCTGACAGTTTCAGAAAGACTGGATGATTTAAATAATGCGATTATGAGACTTGAACTGGAAATTAAAAGACAGGAAGATCATATTTATGAAGGAACAGAGTTGAATGATGATGTTGTTCAAAACAGAAGTACATCGAATCATTACAGTACATCGGATCATTACAGTGCATCGAATCATTACAGTGCATCAAATAATTTTAATTCATTAACAAATCAAAGTTCAACAACTGTGGATTATGCAGAAGATGAAAGTTTTAGATCATCATCCTATGGGCAGACAACTGTGGAAAATCAGCGTAATGACTTTTCCTATTCTGATTTACAGGATGGGATGGAGCCAGAGTCTCTTGATGATTTTGGGATTGAAATTATTGATGAAGGCGAAGATTTTGGAACAGCAGGTCATTCGGATTCTGGAAAACAGCCAAGCCAAAAAGCAAATGAAAATGAGGACTATATGTTTGACATGTTGATTAAAAGAGCTGAGGTACAGCAAAGAGTAAAGGTTGAGAATGTACAGGTAGGAAATAGGGATGCTGCTCCTCATGGTGAAAATGGTTATTCCGGGAATAATAGTTCATCAAAAAATAGTGGAATTGATGAGATCTTTAGTGGATTGGATGAAATTGGTTTATGATGTAATATTTGCCTTAAATTTGTTAATAAATGGAGAATTAATGTATAAAACCTTATAGTTTTGAAAATAAAAATTGTTAAGATTGTACTAAATTTTAAAAATCCCCAAGATGACATTGACAAATTTAAAAGAATATATTATAGTTTTTATATCTTAATTAATAGAAATAAGGAGGATGAAAAAATGATTAAGAAATTATTAGCAGTTTCAGTTTCAGCAGTTATGATGCTTGCTATGTCAGTTAGTGCATTTGCAGCAGGTTCTGTAAACGCAAGTGAGCAGAAGATTTTAGATGAATTAAATGCAAAGAATGTACCGGCTAGATATGTTTCACAGGCTAAGAACTATGTTGAAAAAGATGGCGTAGATATCACAGAGGCACAGGCAAATGAGATTATCGCTCATATCGATGCAGCAGCTAAAATTGTGTCAGATGCAGGTATCAAGACAGCTGGCGAGTTAAAGAATAACAAAGAAGTACTTGATAAGGTTGTTGCTGAAGCAAGTGCTGCAGCTAAGGTTTTAAACCTTACATTAACATTCAACTATACTACAGGAGATGTTACTGTAACAGATGCTTCTGGTAAAACAGTAGCTGTAGTAAACTCAAAGACAACTAAGACAACAGGCGCTGATTCAATGTCAACAGTTGCAGTAGTTTCAGTTTTAGGTTTGGCAGTTGCTACATTAGCAGCAGTTACCAAGAAGAATGCAGAAGCATAAGAATCGTTTTGCTAAAAAATTGAATAGAGTAATGGCATATATTTATATGCCATTACTTTTTTCATTATTGGCATATGGAGTAACCTATTTAATGGCATCAGACGTAATTGATATCGCGGTGAATCTGGTATCACTTATTTCTGCTGACAAAGCGCCTGATTTTACGAATGAGAATAATTCAATTTTTGTGAAAGATTCCGTTGAAATTAATGATGATGATGGAGTATTGACTGTGAAGAGAGCTGACGTGGGCATGGCTGATTATGGAGATTTGTATGCTTATGTCAGATGCACAAGAATTGCCCTTGATGCACCGGTTTATTATGGTGATGATGATGCAATTCTGAAAAAAGGTGTAGGTCAGGATTTTGCTTCTTCACAGCCCGGATTTGGAAGGCTCATTGTTTTATGTGCACATAACAATATGTATTTTAATGCACTTAAAAATATTGAAATAGGCGACATTGTTGAAATCGAAACAAGCTATGGAACATATAGTTACGAAATAAAAGAAACAAAAATATTAAATGAAAATGACAGCTCGGCGTTTGATTTTGCGATTGACCATGAGCAGTTAGTGATGTATACATGTTATCCTTTTGATATGCTTGCCCATACACCGGACAGATTTTTCGTGTATGCTGATTTGGTTTCCGGACCTGTTTTTGTCGATTGATGGAAACTGAACTCTAAAGGGATTGACACCAAGATGTGCCTTGATTATTCGTGAATAGTAGAAAGGGATAGAATGATATGAAAAAATCACCGGCTAGGACAATTATTTGTTTGCTTGCAAGTATGCTGCTTTCGATTTTTGTATCTGTACTTGCTATTATGCTTTCTGTTGAGCTTGGTTTTGCAACAAACAATTCGCTTACGTCAGCACTTGACGAAGTAAAGTATTATGAGAGATTATATAATGATTTTATGGACAAGTGTGAATCAATAGTAATTCCGGACGGACTCGGCCCGGAAGTGTTTGATGGAGTGTTTTCTGTCGAACAACTGAAGAGTGATGGAAATGCATATTTAAATGCACAGTTAAACAGTACAGTTTACAAAACAAATCTTGATTGGTATAAAGAGCAGCTTACAACCAATATCAAAGAGTATGTTGATGAAAAACAGCTTGTCGCAGATGGCGATGAGGATGAAATTATTGAAGATATTGTAGAGAATATTATGGATTATTATATTAAAATGATCAGTATACCATATGCATCTACGATTGGCTCAATTTTTAGGACAATTTCTGCATTATTTCCATATGTATTTTTTTCAATGCTCGTATTTGCAATGATTACGATATGGATTATCAATAAGCAGAATCCACATAAAAAGAACAGGGTTTTCAGATATTTGGCATATGCTACAACGTCAGGGGCAATCACCACACTGATTCCTCCTATTTATTGTTTATATACTAAGTTTTATACAAAGATTCAAGTATATCCTGAGTATTTATATGATTTTATCGTAAGATATATTGAAAATGGGATTAAGATTATGCTGCTGATTGGAATGATTCTGTTTTTAGTTTCAATAGTAATGATTGCACTCAGCACATATTTAAAACATAAGTACATACATACCAGAACTTACCATCACCACCATCATCGGTCAGGTGAGAGGTCTGGTGAAGAGGAAAGCGAAGCATAAGTGTCATATTTGCATTCATTTCGTATGCAAAATAAAATAATGAATTGACTATAAAATAAAAATGTTGTATGATATGTCAAGAACAAAGGCGTTCTAATCATTTTGATTAGTGCGTCTTTTTTTTATGTGCGCAGGGGCGCTGAAAGGAAGATGTCAGCTTGTGCTGACCAGCGCCCCGCGCGGCGAGTAGGAAGCGAACAAGTTCGCCACCTACTCGATTGCAGATGCCACACATTAAGGAAGATTCCGACTGCGTCGGATGCGGGGCGGCTAAAACCGTTATTTTAAATGGTATAGGCTGCAAATTTGAAAAGAATATGGAGGGAAAGTGACATGAAACAGGACAGTATTTATAGGGATTTCACATTAGACAAAATGAGTGAATCTTTCATTGGAAAAGAGATAAAAATGGCAGGATGGATAGAAAACATCCGTGATCATGGGGGAGTATCGTTTATAGATTTGAGAGATATGTATGGTATTGTGCAGGTAGTGCTTCGAGACACAAGTTTACTAGATGGGCTTGTAAAGGAAGATTGCATTTCCGTAAAAGGTCTTGTGGAAAAGCGTGATGAAGAGACCTATAATCCAAAGATACCTTCAGGAACCATTGAGGTGGAAGCACATGAGATCAAACTTCTTGGAAAAGTGTATGGCAAGCTCCCATTTGAAATTCAGACTTCAAAAGAAATCAGAGAAGACTTACGTTTAAAATACAGATACCTTGATCTAAGAAACCAAAAAGTAAAAAATAACATGATATTTCGTTCTCAGGTCATTTCATTTTTAAGACAGAAAATGTCAGAGATGGGATTTTTAGAAATCCAGACACCGATTCTGTGTGCATCATCTCCGGAAGGTGCCAGAGATTATATTGTTCCATCCAGAAAGTATAAGGGAAAGTTTTATGCTCTTCCGCAGGCGCCACAGCAGTATAAACAGCTTTTAATGGTGTCAGGATTTGATAAGTATTTTCAAATTGCACCATGTTTCAGGGATGAGGATGCGAGGGCTGACCGTTCACCGGGGGAATTCTACCAGCTTGATTTTGAGATGAGCTTTGCAACACAGGAAGATGTATTTGAAGTCGGACAAGAGGTGCTTTGTGCTGCATTTGAAAAATTTGCGCCGGAAGGATATGAGGTGACGAAAGCACCTTTTCCTGTCATCAGCTACAAACAGGCAATGTTGGAATTTGGAACGGATAAACCGGATCTTAGAAATCCTCTTAGAATCATAGATGTCACAGAGTTTTTTAGCAGATGCAGCTTTAAGCCATTTCACAAAAAGACAGTAAGAGCGATCAAAGTCCATGCACAAATGTCAAAAGGATTTCATGAAAAACTCCTCTCTTTTGCTACATCGCTCGGTATGGGGGGATTGGGGTATCTCGAGGTAATGGAAGATTTATCATACAAAGGCCCAATTGACAAATTTATTCCGGAAGAGATGAAACAGGAATTAATGGAATTAGCAAAATTAGAAGCAGGAGATACTATTTTCTTCATTGCAGACAGGGAGGTAAGGGCCAATTATTATGCGGGATGCATCAGAACAGAGCTTGGCGAAAAGTTGGATTTAACAGAGAAAAAGGCTTATCGTTTCTGTTACGTGAATGATTTTCCTATGTTTGAGTATGATGAAAATGAAAAGAAGATTGGATTTACACATAATCCGTTTTCGATGCCACAAGGGGGGCTTGATGCATTAAATGAAAAAGATCCCCTTGAGATTCTCGCCTATCAGTATGATATTGTCTGTAACGGTGTAGAATTATCATCAGGAGCCGTACG
>CACYDA010000285.1 GCA_902773095.1 uncultured Lachnospiraceae bacterium
CTAATTTTTTTTCGCGATGAATCTACACCATCCATTAAAGCCGGAGCTAACCAATACCATCTACCATCTTCATCTCCATCTTTTTTACAGTAATGATTTCGTATGGGCCTCAATGCATCAACAACTTTTTGCCATATCCTCCGTTCAAGCTGTTCCATTTTTTCAGGAACACCATCAACATATGCACTTGGCCTATACATAGACGCAAGTGTACTTGATGGAAATAGTAAGGCAATCACGCCATTTTGTTTGAACAAAAGTCGATCCTGTGGATATCGTCTTTTTTGAAAATAGTTGACTGAATCCTGTTCTCTTTCTTTTACACGTTTTTTTACTAACCTACCAATAGTCTTAACCTCTTCCTCGTAAGAAATTAAACCTCCAATCATTCTCGGAACCATTTCCCAAGACGAAAAAATAAGCATCTTCGAAAAAAACTCACTTTTTCGGTATACACCCCCAAATTCATAATAAGGCATTGAAGGAGGAACCCACAAAAGAAGCTCTGGATTTTTTGGTCCACCTACACCATCTACACCAAAAACCTCAGATTTCAACCTTTCAAGTCTCGAGTTAACAGCCTCTAGAGACTTATAACCACGAATATCTGAATAATTTAACCACAATAGTGAACTTTTCGCATCATTTATTTCATCAGGATGGCGTTTAAAATAATTGCATACTCCTTTTTTCATTTCATAGGTATTCATGAAAGAAAAAATATAGGGGCAGCTTTTTATATAGTCAAGACTAAATTTTACCTTAATGTCGTGAGCATTAATAAGCTTTGCCGCATCTAAATAGGATTTAATATCATTTGCAGTTATCTTTAATGAAATATCTTTACTCTTATCATCAACAAAATCCTTGCTTTCCATCACTGAGATTCGTTCCGTTCGGCACATCCCTTCATAAAGCTCTGATTCTGCCGCCTGTACTTTACTCTTAAGAATTAAGATAGCAGAATCTTCGTTTTTCAATTCGTGGATTGCCTTAGAGTAGTCACCCCAAATTTCATCAAATTTCTTTTCTTTATCAGGATTATCCTTTAAGAAATAGACAACATCCTTAAATTCCTTATAATGTTCATCTTGATTCGTCTCACCTATTTCTTCAAGTGTAGAATAAAGTTTATATGGCGTCGCAGACAGGAGAAGTACGCGAACTTTATTAGCCAGCGTATGCGCTCGTTTCCTTGGTTTTAAAAATTTTTCTACCAATGTAGCAATACTTGCGTCATCTTCATCAGGATGAATCAAAAATTTGAATCGTTGAAATTCATCCATGATAATTAAGTCTGGATTCAGCATTTCAACACTTACTTCTGCAAATTTTCTTCGCAAATAGGATATGAATTTTGAATCTGATTTAAATCCCTCTTGTTCTAACAAATATCGTTTTACATTTCTAAAAAAATCATCATCCCTAATCAACCCCTTATGAATATCCGACTTATAGGGAAATTTCTTATTAACATCCTTAGCCCTTTCTGCGTAAAGTGTAGCCCATTTTTTTGCACCTCTTGTATTTAACATTTGATGAAGTCTACGTTTTAATAAAGATTTATGACTCGCGAAATAAGAATGGTTGTCAAAAAGTTGGTCCAGAATACATCCAATAAGAATTCTTTCGTTGTATGTTCCCGATCCATTTGACTGTCTAAAAGATGTTTCTGGCGTTAAAGTTATCATCTGTACGAATGATTTTCGTTCTTTAATAACTTTTTCGCTTTCCTTGATATAGTAGAATTGCATTGACAATCTGCTACTACTCATTTCATCTTTCTGAGCACTGAAGATGTTTAGTTTTGAAAGATTCTGGTTGGCAATGCTCTGATTTGAACAAACATATATCACTTTAAAAACATCATCTTTTTCCTCTTTGCGAAGGGAAGCCATCTTAGCAATAACCCCTTTTGCAATCATTGTCTTACCAAGACCTACTTCATCAGCGACGAGAACCCTATTCTGACCATTTCTGAATAGTTCATCAATACGCTCAACCGTCGCCCTTTGAAAGTCTTTTAACTGACCCATTACCTGTTCTTCAATTTTTTTAATCTCATTTTTTCGCATATTAAATTCCTAGAACAGTTTTAAAAGTGTTATAAAGTTCCTTAAATTCAGGCGTGACAATTTTCTCATCATCAATCATAGATATTACATTTTCGATATCTCGAATCTTTTCTGGAGTTGCATATGCAGCTTTCAACATACGCTCATAGATTGGAGTCATAGAACCTTCACCAGAGAGTGAACTATTGCCACTCCCTTCTCTCTCAACCCCATCAATTCCATCTGCATCATTTGAACTATAAGTAACGTCTCCCAAAACAAAAGCAACATATTCGGCAAGTTTCTTTTTACTAGAAATGACATCTGTTACGATTACTTTGTCTCTACTTATCGGAATGCCCAATGTTGGGATTAAGCAAAATCTTTTGACATCATCAACAGAAATTTCATAAAACATTGATAATTGATTCAATTGAAGGCCTTTAAATACAACATGTTCTTGTAGTTCACAAGAATCCTTCTCAATATACCATGGTCTGATTTTTATATCATATTCAGGAAGAACTAAACCCTCAAAGAAAACATCAATGTCATAAAAATCATTTCCCACGCAACGAACTACGGCATGATTACGCACTTTTAAGATATTTTTTATGATACCTTCATAATCAATCTCATCTGGTTTATCTTGAACAAGAACATTCTTCAAAGAAACACGTTCAAACGCACTTTTTTCATCATTTATGCCAATATCTTTGAGAAACAACTCTGGAGAATATCCAGATGAAATCAACTTTATAAGCATTTCAACATTTCTGTTTGCTCCATTAAAAGAAGCATTCATAGAACCAAAGTATAAACAATTCCTATGCTCATTTTCTGTAACATATACCTTCGCATGAATATCCTGCTTTTGAACATCATCTTTTTCAAAATCGGCATCATCTTCTGAAACAGATTCCTCTCCATCAATGATATCACTTGCCAAACA
>CACYDA010000286.1 GCA_902773095.1 uncultured Lachnospiraceae bacterium
AGGACTATTTTTAGGAGGAGCTATTTATCAGGTTCCTATTGTGATTGACGGTTTTATTTCACTGGCTGCAGCTGCAATTGCCAAAATGATATCGGAAGACGCTGTTGGCATGATGATACCATCCCATATCTCAAAAGAGCCGGCTGCAAAATGGCTGATGGATTATTTAGGACTCGAGCCTGTGCTTCATGCTGATCTGTGTCTGGGAGAGGGCACCGGAGCAGTGATGATGTTTCCACTATTAGATGGAGTTCTTCACATCTATCATTCCGTACACTCTTTTGAAAATCTTGAAATCCGGCAGTATGAAGAATTTTAAATGAATGGTATCATTGCGAGGTGAGGAAATGTTTACATTAGTGATTGGAGGAAGCAAGTCTGGAAAATCCGGTTATGCAGAAAGTCTTGTGGAGAAAAACAGAGGAAAAAAATACTATGTGGCAACCATGATCCCGTATGGCAAAGAGGCTGAAAGTGCCATAAAAAGGCATAGAAAAATGCGTGCAGACAAAGGATTTGAAACGATTGAAAAATATACTTCCGTAGGTGAAATTACAAAGAATTATGATCTGAGTGAAGCCTGTGTTCTGCTTGAATGTATGGGAAATCTGTGTGCAAATGAAATGTTTTCGAACTTTGATGAAAGTGATCAAAGTGATGAAAGTGATCAAAGTGGTCGAAGTGATGACGGGATTGTTTGCCGGATTGTCTGTGATGTGAAGAGGTTGGCATCACAGGCAAAAGAATTGATCATTGTTTCCAACATAGTAGGTGAGGACGGTAACGTATATTCCGAAGAGACAATGCGCTATATCAGGAATCTTGGAGCAATCCATGTAAAGCTAACCGACATAGCAGACAGAGTAGTTGAAGTCGTTTATGGTATACCTGTTGTCTTAAAAGAAAACGGAACCGGTGGAATGAAAGGATAATGGATATGAGCCTATTAAAGTCATTTGCATCAGCATTTTTGATGTATTCGAGAATCCCAATGCCACGTGTGGAATGGAAAGAAGAAAACAGAAGATATGCACTCTGTTTTTTTCCACTGATTGGTGTGGTGATTGGTCTTCTCATAACCGGATGGTATATATTCTGTGAAAAATGGCAGGTTTCTTTTGTACTTTTTGGAGCCGTCAGTGTGTGCATTCCTGTTCTTGTCACAGGGGGAATCCATCTTGACGGGTATATGGATGTTCATGATGCCATGGCATGTATGGGGAACCGGGAAAAGAAACTACAGGTGATGAAAGATTCAAGAGTAGGGGCATTTGCAGTAATTCATATGTGTATGTATTTTTTAGTGCAATTTGCCTGCATTTGTGAATTGTACCGGTTCAATGAAAGACAATATGTCGTCATATTTGCCGGAACTTTTGTTAGTTCCCGGGCATACAGTGGACTGGCAGCAGTTCATTTTAAGAATGCATCCGGCAAGGGAAGCCTAATGAATTTTACAAAACCGGCACATAAAAACAGGACAACTGTGATAGGAATTTTGTATATTGCAGGAGTGTCAGCCGCCATGTTGGCAGTGTCCGTGCCTGTTGGAGCAGGAGCAATTGCCGGCGCAGCCTTGGCAATGATTCACTATCGTATTTTTTCATACAGAGAATTTGACGGAATCACAGGAGATTTGGCAGGTTATTTTTTGCAGGTGAGTGAACTGCTGCAACTAATCACCATGCTCCTATCTGCTATGCTGGTATGAGCATGGTGTGGCAGACAAAAGTGAGATCATGATATAGTATGAGGAGGAAATGTATGGCGAAAGTATTGATTACAGGTGGAGCGTATCAGGGAAAGTACAGATATGCAAGAGACCATTATCCGATCATAGATGAGAATTGTATCAATTTTCAAGAGATTGAAAACCGGATTGGCAAGAACGAAAACAGCAGGGACAATTTGCCGGATATGATTTGTCAAAAAGTGTCTGTGAATCACATGATTTGTTTTACACATTGTCATTTATTGGTAAAGTGGGCGGTGAAAAGCGAAATTGACATCATTGATTTATGGGAAAGTATCTGTGACAGAATTTGCCGATCAGGCGACTGGTGTGTGATTATGGATGAAATAGGTGGCGGAATTATACCATTAGACAGGTTTGAAAGAGAATACAGGGAAAAAGCAGGAATTTTTGGATGCTATATTGCCGGAAAATCAGATGAAGTTGTGCGTGTCATCTGCGGAATAGGGAGTCGGATCAAATGAAAATAACGTTAATCAGACATGCCATGACATATGGGAATACACTAAAACGATATATTGGTGTGACAGATGAAGAAGTGTGCAGTGAGGGAATGAAACAATTGAAGAAAATGGTGCAGGCCGGTTATTATCCTGATTGTGAAATTGTATTTGCCAGTCCCATGCTTAGATGTAGGCAGACGGCAGAAATCATTTATCCTTATCATCAGATGGTATATGAAAACGATTTTAGGGAATGTGATTTTGGCAGCTTGGAAGGTAAGAATTATGAAGAATTGAAGGGAGATACAGCGTACCAAAGGTGGATTGACAGTGGAGGAACACTTCCATTTCCGGGTGGAGAGGATATAGATGAATTTAAGAAACGGTGCCGCAGGGGATTTCGTAGAGTGATCGCACAGTGTTTATGGGCAGGCTCCCCCATCGCCCATCAAATGGGATATGACAGTAAGCTCAAAAGAATCCGTGATCCCCAAAATACCGGAATTGCACTTGTGGTACATGGAGGAACAATTATGTCCATTATGGAAACTTTTGAAGAGAATCACAAGAATTATTATGAGTATCATGTAGAGAATTGTGAAGGATATGAAACCGTTTACAATGGAAGAGATTTAAAAATCGTTAGAAAGATTCAGATGCCGGAGAATCCGTGAGATTACTTTTGACCTTGACATCATAATAGATTCATCATCCGGATGCACAGATGATGAAATTGCAACTGCGCGATGGGGAATATGAATCATAGAAGGATAAAAAGCTGGCAATTATGATCCAAACGGGATATAATATTCATTACATAGATCGCTGGTTTTGGAAGGTGAGGTATGGTGAAAATAGAGTATTTGTGTGTAAAAATGTCAATACTAAAAATGAGGTGAGAAATAATGTTGAATGTATATTTCGGAGATATGCCCGATGTAATCTATAATACAAATATATATTTTAATAACACTTATAAAGACAGTTGGATAATCAAACCATTGTCAAAAGATATTATTCGAGCAGTTGATCAATCAGAAGTGATTGATGAACGAACGATAGCAAGTCCGGTTTTCGGAAATATTAGTCCCAAAAAACTCTCTGGTGGTGTGAAGACGCTTTTACTGATTGCATATGATCAGACAAAGATTTTTAATGCATCAACTTGTGGAGATAATTGTTCACAGTGGATATTGAAAATTGCAGCAAATCGGAAAGTTGTGATAAATTTGCGGCATCTTATGGATTTTGGAAAAGCGGAATTTAAAATCAAGGTTCTCAACACAGGAAAAATTGTGAAAAATATGGGTGATCTTGTTGCAGAAGCCGGAGAATTTGTGTGAGGTGTTTATGATTTGAAGAAAGAAATAAATGCGGTTTATTTAAACAGCAGTAATTCCAAGAAAATAATGCTTGAAATTTATATAAAATAAAAGAAACGAGAGATTGAAATGGAAATAGTAATTGGATTTATGATAGACTGCCTGTTGGGTGACCCATATCAGCTTCCGCATCCCATCCGATGGATCGGAAATCTGATCGCGAGATTGGACAAAGCGCTATACAAAGAAAATGACAGTGACACAGTGAAATGGTTCAAGGGAATCGTTGTAGTAATTGTGGTACTTATAAGTTCAACAATCTGCCCGGCTTTGATACTGTTGCCTGCATATTCCTGCCACTTTGTTCTGGGAATGATCGTGGAATCAGTGATGTGCTATTACCTCATCGCCCCGAGGTGCTTAAAAGATGAGAGCATGAAAGTATATCTGGCATTAAAAAAGGATGATGTAGAGGAGGCAAGAAAAGCAGTTTCTATGATCGTTGGGAGAGATACCGATCTGCTCGATCAGGAAGGAATCACAAAGGCAGCTGTTGAGACAGTGGCAGAGAATACATCGGATGGTGTGACAGCACCGCTTATGTATATGGGAATTGGCGGTTCTGTTCCGGGCTTTTTTTATAAAGCAGCCAATACAATGGATTCTATGCTTGGGTACAAGAATGAAAAATACCTATATTTTGGAAG
This sequence comes from uncultured Lachnospiraceae bacterium, assembly GCA_902773095.1. Classification (GTDB taxonomy): domain Bacteria; phylum Bacillota; class Clostridia; order Lachnospirales; family Lachnospiraceae; genus Bovifimicola. Next base: position 4,226 of record CACYDA010000286.1, read on the forward strand.
ATGTGCAGCCAGATTGGACGATCTGTTAAATTATATTCCGGCAAGAATCACTGCGTTGATAATGATAATGGCAGCACCTTTTTGTGGACTAAATGGGAAAAATGCCTTGAAAATATGGAAACGAGACAGAAGAAAACATGAAAGTCCCAACTCTGCACAGACAGAGGCGGTATGTGCAGGAGCGCTTGGTGTCAGGCTGGCGGGAGATGCCTATTATTTTGGAAAACTTCATCATAAAGAAACAATTGGTGACGATACCAGAAAAATTGAGCCGGAAGATATCAGACGTGCAAACAGACTGATGTATGTTACAACCATAATGGTGCTGATGATGAGTGTTATGATTCGCATTATTGTTAAAAAAGGGATAAGGAAGCACAGAGCGTGAAGCTTGTGAATCGTTTCATGCACATGTCTGTATCCTTGGAGAAAGGGTGGCATTATGAAAAAATACGAACATGGTGGAAATATTTATGAAAATAGGATTGCCTATGATTTTTCAGCCAATATTAATCCATTAGGAATGCCTGAAAATGTGAAAGAGGCGCTGAAGAGCAGGATTGATCTGTTTGAAAAATATCCGGATGTTCATTGTACAGAGCTTAGAAATGCTTTGGCGAAAAAGTATCATGTATTGCCCGAGCATATCGTATGCGGGAATGGAGCAGTTGACGTATTATACAAATGTATCAGTATCATAAAGCGTATGTGTCAGGTAAGGAAGGAAAACAAAGAAGAGTATGGATTTCATGGTACATGCCTTCTTGCCCTTCCTTGTTTTTCTGAATATGAGAAAGCGCTTTTAGAAAATGACTTTGAGGTGAAGTATTATTTCAGAAAAGAAGAAAATGATTTCAGATTGATGGAAGATTACCTTGAATATATGGAAGATATTCATTTGTTGATATTATGCCATCCAAACAATCCTACCGGTGATATGATCGAAGAGCAATTACTTCAGAGGATTCTTAACAAGGCCGAACAAAAACAAATCTTTGTCATTCTGGATGAGTGTTTTATTGATTTTGTGTCAGAAAAATATGAGAATCAATATCAATATGCAAAGGACAATGTAATGATGCTCCATGCGTTTACCAAAATGTATGCCATGGCAGGATTAAGACTTGGATTTGGAATCAGTCAAAATGTTGAACTGATTGAAAATATTCGTGGTTTTGGGGCTGAGTGGAATGTATCCGTTCCGGCGCAGATTGCGGGTGTAGAAGCCTTGAAGGATAGCGAATATCCGCAAAAAACGAGACATTATGTGGAAAAAGAGAGAAACTACCTTATCCGGGAACTCACTTCGATTGGGATAAAAGTCTATCCTTCACAAGCAAATTTTGTTCTGATTTATGCAAGTGAGCAATGTTATGAATTGCTGTTATGTAAAGGGATTATGATCAGAGACTGCAGCAATTTTGAAGGACTAAAAAAGGGATATTACAGAATTGCCGTCAGAACGCATGAAGAGAATGAAATATTGATTCAGGCGTTAAAATGATACTTCTCACCAGACAATCAACTGCATAAAAACAAGACATAAAGTACAAAGGAAACATCAAATCAAACAGAAAAGAGGGTTAATATGGCGAAATCCATCATGATACAGGGAACAATGTCAAATGTGGGAAAAAGCATTTTTGCTGCAGCGTTATGCAGAATACTAAAACAGGATGGCTGCAAAGTGGCACCGTTCAAATCGCAGAATATGGCACTCAATTCCTATATTACAAAGAACGGACTTGAGATGGGAAGAGCGCAGGTCATGCAGGCAGAAGCAGCAGGAGTTGAGCCGGAGGCTTTCATGAATCCGATTTTATTAAAACCCACAACAGATATTGGTTCCCAGGTGATTGTAGGTGGAAAAGTTTTTGGAAATATGAAAGCAATGGAATATTTCAGGCATAAAAAGGAATTCATTCCTGAAGTATTAAAGGCTTATGAAACACTGGACAGGGAATATGACATAATCGTGATCGAGGGAGCCGGAAGCCCGGCTGAATTAAATCTTAAACAGGATGATATTGTCAATATGGGGCTTGCAAAAATGGTGAATGCACCTGTGATTCTGGTAGGAGATATCGACCGGGGAGGAGTGTTTGCCCAGTTGATTGGAACAGTAAAACTGTTAGAGAATGAGGAAAGAGAACGGATCAAAGGTCTTGTAGTAAATAAGTTTAGAGGAGATCGAGCCCTGTTTCAAGACGGTGTTAGAATATTAGAAGAAAAAAGCGGCAAAAAGGTGGTAGGCGTAGTGCCTTATATGGATGTGGATCTGGAGGATGAGGATAGCCTGTCATCCAAACTTCAAAATGAAGAAAAGAAGATGATCGATATTGTGGTGATCAGACTGCCAAAACTTTCCAATTATACTGATTTTGATGTTTTCAGACAATACAGTGGAGTTTCCGTAAGATATGTAAGCGATGTTTCAAAACTAAAGGAGCCTGATCTGATCATAATACCGGGAACCAAAAATACCATAGCGGACTGCCTGTGGCTTAGAGCAAATGGGCTGGAAGCTGCCATCAAAAAATGTGCGGCAAGGGATATTCCTGTCTTTGGCATTTGTGGCGGTTATCAGATTCTTGGAATGTCAATCGAGGATTCTCATCACTGTGAAGGAAGTAGTGCGCAAGAGGTGAGGGGAATGGAATTGCTTCCCATCAGAACTGTGTTTGAAGAGGAAAAGCGTCAGACAAGAGTAAGAGGAAACTTTAAAAAAGTGGAAGGAATCTTTGCAGAGCTTTCAGGGAAAGAAATCACCGGGTATGAGATTCATATGGGAAGAAGTGTATCAGATCAGGAAGAAATGATAGAAATCAGCGAGATTTTATCTGACAGGGGGTCGAATCATTCCGAGATAGCAAAAGATAGATGTCCGGATGGATGCAACATTGGCAATGTATACGGAAGCTATCTCCATGGTATCTTTGACCACGGACAAATAGCAGAAACAATCGTCAGAAAACTATATGAGAGGAAGGGATTTGCATTCGATGGAAAAATCGTCTCACGAGAAGAATACAAAGAGAGACAGTATGAAAAACTGGCAAAAATTGTGAGGGAAAATATCAATATGGAATATATTTATGAAATAATATTGGGACAATCCGGATAAAGACTGCTTGCCATTTAAAACACATAATGCTATAATACCTTTCGGTTAAATGAAACAGATGGTGCTGTTAGAAGTAACAGGTAAAAGGGAAACAGGTGCGAATCCTGTACGATCTCGTCACTGTAATTAGGGAATGCAAATCATTGATTGATGTATGCAGATGATACAAAATATTTTAATCTGCGCACAATTTAAGCCACTGCCCGGAACGTCTCCGCCAGGCGCGACCGGTTGGGAAGGCAGATTTGTATGATGATCTATAAGCCAGGAAACCTGCCATTTTGTTGGTACAGGATGAAAATCCAAATCACGAGGAATTGATTGTACCGTTGGTAACTGTAAAATGCGGTTATTTTCAGATTGATATTCAAATCAATAAATAGCTGCAAAAAAATAAGAAAGAAGGAAAAGAGACATGAGAAAAAAGATTTTATTAATGGCTTCACTTGTATGTGTGATGGTTGCAGTTGTAGCATGTGGCGGAAAAAGCAGTGATAACAAAGAGACAACAAAACAAGAGGCTGAAAAATCAGAGGAGAAGAAGGATTCTGATGAATTAGACAGTGAGAAGGAAGACACAAAAGAAGAAGATTCAAAAGGTGAGGAAACCGATGGGGAAGAGGAAGATGAAGAAAACTATGAAACAGGTGATGCTTCGTTGGATGACCCAAGAAATCAGGATGAGATCGGTGATCATGAATTATTAGTAGTCAGTTTTGGTACAAGTTTTAACGACAGCAGAAGATTGACAATTGGTGCAATTGAAAAGACACTGGAAGATCATATAGATGGCTATTCTGTAAGAAGAGCATTTACAAGTCAGATTATTATTGACCATGTAAAGAAAAGAGATAATGTGACAATCGATAATATGACAGAGGCACTTGACCGTGCAGTAGAAAATGAAGTAAAGACGTTGGTGATTCAGCCGACACATCTGATGGATGGCCTTGAATACAATGATGTTGTAAATGAAGTTGCAGGATACTCCGATGCATTTGAAAAAGTGGCAATTGGCGCGCCTTTACTGACATCTGACGAAGACTTTGAAAAGGTAATGGAAGCAATTGTAGATGCAACAAAAGAGTATGATGATGGTGAAACAGCAATTTGTTTTATGGGACATGGTACTGAGGCTGATTCAAATGAGATCTATGCAAAAATGCAGGAAAAACTCACAGAGGCAGGATATGACAATTATTTTGTAGGCACAGTTGAGGCAACACCTAGTGTTGATGATGTATTAGAATCTGTGAAAAAAGGTGACTACAAGAAAGTTGTGTTAAGACCACTCATGATCGTTGCAGGTGACCATGCCAACAATGATATGGCAGGCGATGATGATGACAGCTGGAAGAGTATTTTTGAAGAGGCAGGATATGAAGTTGAGTGTGTTGTAGAAGGACTTGGACAGTTAGATGCCATTCAGGAACTCTTCGCAGAACATGCAAAGGCAGCAATTGACAGCTTGAATGATTAATATCATTTACCGGAAATGGCATTGATAACAATGACACAATGTGCCTGAAAGTTAGGACTTTAAGGTCAAAAACTTTTGAGTATGTGAGGTATAGATGAATGAAAAAAAGAATAAATGTATCCAATAGATTTGCTGTAGTATCATTAGCAATATTGTTAGGAATCAGTTCGCTGACAATGAGTGCTTGTTCTGCTTCAAAAAAAGATGATGATACAAAGTCAAATGAGACGACAGTATCGGCAGAAAATGATACAAAACAAAATGAAGGTGAGAACAATGGTGATGCATCTTCCAAAGACACTTCTGCAGATGAAACTTCCGGAAAAGTTGCTTCCGGCGATGAGACGGTTGCAGCAATCGATGTGGTAGACCCGGATATGGTTCCGGTCAGTGCAGACAAGATTAAAAATGGTGAGTACAGTGTCAAAGTTGATTCAAGCTCATCGATGTTTAAAGTTACAGACTGTACACTTGTTGTGGAAGATGAACAGATGACAGCGACATTGACAATGAGTGGAACTGCATATACAAAATTGTATATGGGAACAGGTGAGCAGGCTGCCGGTGCTGCAGAATCAGACTGCATTTTATATGAGGAAAATGAATCTGGCGCATACACATTTACGATCCCCATCGAAGCACTTGACCAGGGGATTGACTGTGCCGCATACAGCAAGAATAAGGAGATGTGGTATGACAGAGTGCTCGTATTGAGAGCTGATTCACTGCCGATAGATGCGTTAGAGGAAAGCGGCGTTACAACAATAGAAAGTCTTGCTCTCGAAGATGGTACCTATACGGTTGAGGTAACACTTTCCGGTGGTTCCGGCAAGGCAAGTGTAGAGTCGCCTGCCACAATCAAGGCAGAGTCGGGTAAAGTCACAGCAACCATTATCTTTAGCAGTCCTAATTACGATTATATGATCGTGGATGGTGAAAAATATGAGCCGGTCAACACAGAAGGCAACTCAACATTCGAGATACCGGTGAGTGGATTTGACTATAATATGCCGGTTGCGGCTGACACAACAGCAATGAGTACGCCACATGAGATAGAGTATACACTACATTTTGATTCGTCAACAATTCAGTAATTAAAGAAGGTTTTATTATCAGACAGTAAATGAAATGATAATAAAACCTTTTAATAATTTAAGCAATCAATAATAAGAAGCAAAAAATATAACCTTTGGCAGTTGCGAAAAAAAATATTTAATGATATGATAATCACGAATTAGGTCTTTAGAAATGTATGATAAAGACTTAACATTAACTAATATTATGCACTGAAACACGATTAGAATTTAAAAGAAAAGGAGGTTTTCAAAATGAAAACAGTAAAACGTGCACTCAGCATTATGCTGTCTCTGTGTTTACTGATCGGTATGCTGCCGGTTGACATGGGATTTGTTATTAGCGCCCGTGCCACGGATGATTATGATGAATACGACCATATGAACGACCGTACCGACATCGACATGGATTTCAATTACGGTATCAAAGATCCCATCACCGTGTTGAACAATGAAGCTAATGCGAAATACACGGAACTGCCGGGAAAGACAGATGGCAGTATTACATGGAAGCATATTGCTTCTTTCAGCCCGAATTCCGGAGATCTGAAGGATAAGCTTCAGTCCACCGATGCGGCGGACAAGTATCTGGTGGTGGATAAGGATTTATATACCACATCTGCCCACACAGATTTTAACACCATTGTGATTAAGTCCGATAAGGTGTTAGATTTAAACGGACATAGTATCACCTTATTTGATAAGCGAAATAAGGTAGATACCCATGATGACTATTTCGACGAGTATTATCAGTCAAATAATGCGGCGGATTTCCAGACAGTGATGTTCAGTGTCCAAAGTGGTGCCACACTGACCATCATCGATTCGTCAAAGAATCAGACAGGAGAAATCTATATTAATGCATATATGATTAATCCATATGCACACCGAATCAAACGGTATACCACCCGTGACATCTTTGATGTTTCAGACGGTAATCTGGTGGTATATGGAGGAACCTTCCAGGCAGGCCGCAGTAAGGCACAGTCTGATGACGACCTGTTCAGTGAGATCAAGACCGTGTTGGGAAATGCCACGATTCTGGCCACTGATATTGCCGGCTATGCTACCGGTATCAATTCGGCTACCGGTGCCTATGAGGATGCTGTCTTCAATGCCAAACAGGCAATGGATGCCATTAAAAAGGATAAATCAGAGGAAGGCGACAAGGAACAGAAGAATGCGTCCACCGGCAAAAAGGATGGTTCTGATGCGGAAAAAGAAAAAAAGACCAGCGATCCAACCAGTGAGGTAGCAGGAAGTGAAGGCGGCAGAAATAAAACTGTTGGTGAGAAGCAGAAAGATAAAGATAAGAACAAGAAAAATGAAGCCAATAATCAAGGAACGGCACAGTATGACGGCAATTCCAAGATTGCAGAAGCAGAAAATGCCGTGACTAATGCTGCTGTCAATAAGGACAAGATTGACGCTATGGTAAGTTCAGCCTTTAATCTGGCAGACAGTATCAAAGCCTGCTTCCAGACAAACGAAGGCTCCATTGTGACCCAGTCTTTCTTAGGAACGGTTGTCAATGTAGGCAACGGCGGAACCTTTGTTTCCTACGGCGGTAAATATATTGGATACGGTATGACACCGAATATCCGTAACGCCGTGGTGGAATGTAATACCATGGGAAAGGTATATATCTACGATGGAACCTTTGAGGGACGTTGCGGTGCCAACATCTTTAATATCGTGAAATATAATAACAATAACCAGAAAATCACTCAGTTTGTGGAAGACGCTAATGGAAATGTTTCCGAGAAAACAACGTATATGAAAACGGATGAAACCAATGGTGCAGAAATTCTTTCCATGGTCAACAAAACAGACGCTAACGGTAATGTTGTCTACGATGCTAGTGGTAATGCTGTTAAAGTACCGGTTAACACTTCGAACATCCGTGTCAGAGGCGGTACATTCCGCTGTTACTATGAAGGTGTTATGGTTGGCTTAAATGAAGATACCAAAGAAGGAGCCAATGACCACAATTCTGACCAGATGACTGTATTTCCGGGTTCCTGTGGTGGCGTTAACCTCGGCGTAGAATCATACAATGAAGATCTCATCCGCGATGGAAGAATCCAGATTGTGGACAGCTATGGCGACGGTGCCTTAGTCCTCATGGATGATCATAAAGAAGCAGGAGACAAGAGTATTTTCCACTATCGTCTCTTCTGTACTGACGAAGAACTTCGTAACAACAGGTATCTGGTGGTGTATCCGAATGAGCCGGACAGCAATTCTACTTACTCATTTTCACTGCAGACACGTTATGGCGGACAGGATGCCTCTAACTATGAGGATGTATCTCAGTTCTGGTCCGGCGAAGAAGAAAACGACAGAGGTGTGTTCTCATCCGATGAGAAGTTCTTCACCTATCCAATTAACGATAAGGATTTAAGTGAAAAATATTATGTCATTCCATATTTGACGAATACAGATGTATATGGAGAAAATCTGGATACTTCAGAGGTGTGGTTTTATAATACACCGACGGATACCAGAGGCAGAAAGATTGAAAGCTTTACCTATGCAGTGACTTCAGCCCATGGTACTGTGAACAATGATGGATATATCTATCAGGGGTATTGTCAGCAGAAAAATTACTCTGATTCAGAATGGAAGAAGATTGAAAAACAATTTGTTTCGAATCAGGCCACTTACAAGGAATTCAGCGAGAACTACCGCAACAATGTAAAGTGGATTACTTACAAGGTATACCGGGTAGATCCTCTCACCAGAGAAAACATCACCACGGTATTTGGTGTTGACCAGCCGGTAGTGGAGGTATGCTATGGTGCTGCCAGTGATACCGCCTTGAAATGCCGTCTTCCGTTAAACAAGCTGGGTATTGATTACCAGGCAGGTGAGATGTACCGTGTGGTGATGAGTGTGGATGAATACTTAAGCTACGATGGTGCAGGCAAGAAGCTTGACAAAGCAAGTTGTGAGAGCAGCATTGTGTTCATGTGCTATGACACCAATGAATATAAGGTTGTGAACAAGGAAAAGGTAGAAGACTATACACCGGTGCAGTGGGTGAGCGAGCCGAAGTCAGGCAGTGTAGCTGCTGTACAGATCGTGAACGGTCAGGCCGGCAAGGTGGACTACCAGCACAGAAAGATTTTTGACGTCTACTACCAGTGGTATGAGGTGAATCCGGACGGAGAGGATATCCTCATTGCGGGAACGGACAATATTTATACTAAGAAGTTAGATGATTACACAGCTGATTTGGCAGGTTTGAAAAAGCATAATTTCCGTCAGATGCTGCCGGGTACAGATGATTATACCTACGTTAACACAGTGAATCCGAGTGATCCGAAGGCATCTGCCTACGGCGAAAACGGATTGCCTGCAGATACCGCAGACTGGACGGTGGAAATGCTCCATGCCTACATTGAGAGCAATACTCCGAATGCCACTCTGGCAAAGAATGCAGCTTATGATCCGACACCGCAGAACAATAAGGCTATGGCCACAGGTATTGACAGATGTTATATTCCGGAGAGCTTAGAAGGTAAGACCATTTATTGTAAGGTTACCGCAGTAAACTCCTACTGGATGAGAAACTTTGACCATGTGCAGGTGTTCTATTCTCATAAGATCACTGTGCCGATTGAGACCAAACCATTGGAAGTATCCATGAATGTGACATACAATGGTGATTACCTCACGAAGGACAATCAGGCAGCCATGACCCTTTCTGAAATCAAGGGACTCGATCCGGACGAGAAGGTTACCAAGGTAGAGTTTATGGCCAGCAGAGGAGGCTCAAGAGTAGTAACATTCGACAATCTGAGTGTGGTGAATGCCGCTTCTGTCAAGAGTGTGACCTATCCGAAGGATTTCTTCGCCGGAGGAGGTAAGGTGACCAGTCTGGGAGCCAATGAAAACATTCAGTTGAAAGCGAAGATTTATACAAATAAGGATAGAGCCGCAATGACAGATGTCACTTTGGTGGATTATGAAGTGCCTGCAGAGAATTTGGATTTTGATTATCACGGCTATTATTTCTATGAGGGTATGTATCATCATATTAATAATCAGTTTGTGGATGAAGTGAGTATCAATGTGAGCCCAAGAAATGCCAGCATTGGATACGATATGTTCGAGGGAGGCAGCTTTACGTCTTCCGATCCTGAGGTGGCTAGTTTTGACAGTGTGGGAAAACTGATTCCTGGTACCAAGGAAGGAAGAACCACCATTACTTTAACCACACCGAAGGGTGAGACAAAGACGCTGGTTTATGCGAACCCAATTCAGAAGGTAGAGATTACCGGTATTGATGCACCGGTAGTGGGCGAGAACTTTGACCTGACAGGTGATGTGCCGGAAGATGCAGGCTACACTGTCAAGGAAGTCTACTGGACAGAGGGTAAGCACGGTGACAGACTGCCGTCGGATGCGGTGGCAGAGATGTATCACAGCTATACCGCTCATGTGGTGGTTCAGGAAAACAGCGGACAGGAATTTAATACGGATGAATTTGATCGTGGTACCAACGGTGTGGAAGAGCATTGGGTACAAGTGCCATATACCATGACCGTGAACCTTGATGACGAAACCACGGATACCCTTTTTGGTACTTTAGAAGGCAGTGAGGACAATGTATGGAAGGCTGACAGACAGAATACCGTAGAGGCGACCTATAATTTCAGTGCCTATGCAGAGGGTGTCAGCAGTGTCATCGACACCGTAGCAATCAACTTCCCGACAGACATTCAGGAGGGAGATGATATTCAGGCATGGAAAGATCAGGTAGAGATTCTTACCGGAGCAGATGAGGTTGTTTCTGTAAATCCGAGAATCGATTTCTACGGACAGGCTGACAATGTGCTGAAGCCATTGGGCTATGAATCCCAAAAATTCGGTTTGTTTATGAAGGGAGTGCAGCGAGGCTTTACTGCAGAGATAAAGATTCCGAGCAATTTGGAGCTTACTTTTGCCGATACCCTCACCGTGACCGTCAACGGAGACGATACCTTTACCTGTGAGATTAACAAAACGGATAAAAATGCCTATATTTCTTTATATGATGTATTTGACATCACAGGCGAGGCAGCGATTGAGCCGGCTCCTGTCGTCAATATTGCCAATGCCTATATGGCAGTGGGCGAGACACTGAATGTGGAAGAACTGATTTCCACAGACGCTAATGTAAAGGTAGCACTGAGAGAGTATTCTTATTGGAATGACTACTATACCGCTTATCCGGAGACCAATAATATTTATGCAAAACAGGTTTATTCTGGTGCATCCGGCAATATGATTATAGATGTTTTCTGTGATGCCAATAATGACGGTGTTTATGAATCAAATGTGGGTGGTTATACCGGTGTCCGGATTTATGATACACCGGACAACATTCCGGATCTGGATACAATGATTGTTACAGTGACAGAAATGAATCCGGAAGGTGAAGTGGTTTACACCGGAAAACGTTATTTTGATCAGGACAGTGATGATAAATTTAGTATTCCGGAGATTGAAGATGCCTTCATCACTGACATTGAAGCCAGCGAAGGAAATTATTATCTGACAGACGGATGTGACAGGATTTCCCAGTCAGAAGTCACAAGTAACCGAAGCATTACCGTTTATTCGGTGGCAGCAGATGAACTGAAAGTGGCACCGGGTACAGATGAGGTTTACGCTTATTTCACGAACATGGATATCACGGCACTCTTTATTTCCGTGGATGGTATCCATTACCATGGTGGCGGCTATTTGGACGGACTGACGCCTGACACAGAGTATCAGTTATATTATAAGCAGGGCGTCAACGGAACGGTGTATAACAAGTCTTTTAAGACAGCCAATCAGTTCTATGGTGTCTATGTGGGACAGGTGCCGGTGACAGACAAAAATACCGGAAATCTGGAAAAAGACGGTTGGCAGTATGAACCGGAGAATCAGAAGCTGACCTTGAAAAATCTTACGTTGAAATCCGTGGGTGCCGTTGCGGAAACAGAAGACTATCTGGGGGTAGCTGTTCCTGTATATACGGGCGTGATCGCATCAGACAGCAATCTTACCGTGGAACTCATTGGTGATAATGCACTTACCAAATTTAAAGACAGCAGTATGTATCAGGGTATCATTTATGCCGCCGGCGATCTGACCCTCTCCGGCAGCGGTAATCTGGAGGTTACCAGCGTGAAAGGTATCTCGGGAAGAGGACTTTACAGTAAAGGCAATGTGGTGTTAGACAGCACTGGAAGTGTGATCTTTAACACTTGTCTCACGGGTGTGGATATCAGTGATTACACCAATGATTCCGTGACATACAAGAACGGCGAATATATTTTCAGACCTGATTTTTATTATAACTCTTATTACATAGGAAGTCTGATCGATAGCAGGATTAATGTAGTATTGAACAGTACCCATACCCTGTCAGCTGCCATGGGTTATAGTTTAGAGAATATTGACACCCAGACAGTGGCAGTAGAGGATATTGTATCGGCTATGAAAGGGCAGATACAAGAAAATGGCAGTTCATGTTTCTTACATGTAAAACCGGTACATTCCTGCACCAAGAAGGTTCAGTCAGCCGAGTATTATGTAGAGGGTGACTGTGAGGAAGGAGCGACCTATTACAAGAGCTGTGCCTGCGGTTACAGTGATCATCAGTCTACCTTTATCGTAGGCGGTCAGGTACATGACTATGTTTACTATGATGCCAAGGATGCGACATGCACCGAGGACGGATGGAAGGCTTATAAGGTATGTACCAAGTGTGGGGATACGGATTTTGAAGCCGTTCCGGCAGTAGGACATACCATGACGCATTATAACAGACAGGAAGCCACCTGTACCGAGGCAGGACATGAAGACTATGATGTTTGTGAAGTTTGTGGAATGAGTACATATGTGGAAATACCGGCAACAGGACATGCCATTGTTCATCATGAAGGACAGGCAGCAACCTGTACCGCAGTAGGCTGGGATCCGTATGATACTTGTGAAAATTGTGATTACAGTACTTACAATGAACTTCCGATGGTTTCACATAGTCTGATTCATCATGAAGGACAGGCAGCAACACAGGAAGAATCCGGCTGGGAAGCTTATGACGAATGTGAAAACTGCGATTATAACACCTATCAGATTATTCCTGCTACCGCAGCATCAGATGAAGGTACATGGAAACATGACAACAATGGTTGGTGGTACAAACTGGCGGATGGAACGTATCCGAAAAACCAGTGGAAGAAGATTGATGAAAAGTGGTACCACTTTGATGAAAACGGATATATGCAGACAGGATGGTACCAGGAAGGAAACACCTATTACTACCTGAAAGCAAATGGTGTGCTCGCATCAGATGAATGGGTAGAAAATGATAAGTACTATGTAGATGCGAATGGTAAATGG
>CACYDA010000287.1 GCA_902773095.1 uncultured Lachnospiraceae bacterium
ATGAAGGAAAGGAAATAGTATTATGGTGAAAAAGAAAAAAGCGCTATACAATGTTATTATGATAAGTATTGCTATGTTATTGTGTGGTTGTGGACATACAGAAAAGATTTCACAAAAAAAAGCGGAAACTGAGATAGTGGATAATAAAATTGTGGATGAAAATGTATCTAAAGAAAATCCGAAAAGGGAAGATGCTGCCAATCAAGAAACAGAGAAAGAGACTGCTACTCAAGAAACAGAGGAAGAGACTACAACGCAAGTAGAGCAAATAGACTCTGGAAGTAATGTCAGAGAAGAGGATGAAGCATACCAGAAGTATATTCAACAAATACATAAAAGTGCTATAGAGAAAAACAGTCAATACGTTTCCAGTAAAATCATATCAGTTAAGTATCCGGATTATTATACAAATGTTACAGCATATTATGAGAAATATGCGATTGCTGATCTGAATGAAGATGGTGTCAACGAATTGATTCTGTATTTTGAATTATGGGAAGGTGAATACAAGAACGGAGAGATGTCAACTGGTACAGAGAATGGCTATTATTATAGTATATATCAATACAATGGCAGTTATGTTGAATGTGTAACAAGTTTCCGGATTTTTTCAGACATGGAGGCAGATTCCGTTCAATTCTATGTAAATGGAACATATTCAGAAGATGGCGGGGGTAGTTATTGTAATCTTAATGCAGATTATTTTTTGTCACAGGGAATTGTTCCCGAATTGGATATGTATGGAAATGAATATTTAGATATGTATCAATTCTATGGACCTAGAATTTACTTTAGTCAGATAGAAGATGGAAAGTATATGATGGGGACTACCGATGGAATTGGAGTGGGACCAGAGTTAAAAATAATTACAGCATCAGAATATGAGCAGTTAATGAAGAAAATTGCCCCGGCAATAGTACAGCTAATGTGGCAGGATATTTATCATTAAATCAAAAGAAGAAAAGATTCTACAATTACAAAAGGAAGATTTCGACTATGTCGGATGTGGGCTGGTGGTCTTGACAGAAAGAAATTGAAATACTATTTGAAAACTATTCTTGGAGGGTTGCATGTCAGAATATATTATGGATTTGAGAAAAATTGTGGGACACAGAACATTATTGCAGGTAGGTGCAAGTGTTATTGTAGAGGACAGCGAAGGGAAGATATTATTACAATTAAGAAGCGACAATCATTGCTGGGCATATGCAGGTGGAGCTGTTGAGTTGGATGAAGAAGTAGAAGAGGCTGCAAAACGTGAGCTGTTTGAAGAAACAGGACTTATTGCCCACAGTTTGGAGTTATTCGGTATATTTTCGGGGAAGGAGTTACACTACATTTATCCAAATGGAGATGAGGTTTCCTGCATCGATATTGTCTATATATGTAGGGATTATTCCGGGGAACTGAAAAAACAGGAAAGTGAAGTTGACCAGCTCAAATTTTTTGATTTGAACGGGATACCGGATCCTATTTCACAGCCAAACAGGAAAGTGATTGCAAAGTGGATAGAAGAGAAAAGAAAAATAAAAAACAGGTTGTCTTGAGATATGTTTATGATATACTTGTTTTAGTGAATAGGAGGATTAAAAATTATTATGAACAGATTCAGATTACCATACCATTTAATAGTGGAAGAAGGAATTTTTTACAAAGTTAACGAAGTGATGGAAGATGTTTTTCCAAACATCGGACAGAGAAAAACTATTATTGTGACAGAGGAAAACTTAAAGAATATCTTTGGTGATATTCTTGACGGGATACATGAGGATTTTGAAAATAGTGAGATGTACCTGATTCAGAGTGCAACCTATGATAAGGCTGTTGAATTGGCAAAATATATTACGATGAATGATATCAAACTAGTAATTGGTTTTGGTGGAGGTACAGTGCTTGACCTTGCAAAGTTTGCAGCATTTGTCAGTAAAACAAATCTTATCTCACTCCCTACTACACTGAGTAATGATAGTCTTGCCTCACCGGTTGCTGTTCTTGGTACAGAAGGAAAAGCAAGAAAGACATTTAAATGTACGATTCCGGATGCGATCCTTGTAGATGTGAACGTGATTGTGAGTGCTCCGAATAGACAGTTGTTATCAGGAATTGGAGATACCATCAGCAAATATACGGCACTCAATGACTGGAAAATTGCCTATGCGAATGGGAAAGAATATGTGGATGATTTTGCCTATATGATTTCTAAAATGGCATTTAACTCAATCTGCTACAATGATCAGAAGGAGTTGAAATCAAAAGACTTCATCAAGCGTTTGACACAGGCTCTCGTAATGGGGGGACTAGCCATGGAAATTGCCGGTTCATCAAGACCAAGCAGTGGATCAGAGCATTTGTTCTGTCATGCCTTGGAGGAAAATTTCAGTGACTATGTTAATGTACCTCATGGAATTGCGGTTGCGATTGGAAGTTATGGAGCATGTGTGTTCCAAAACAGAAATATTGAAAAGATTAAGCGTGTGATTAAAGAATATGGCGTGTTCCAAGCACCTTCAGAGTATGGAATCACAGAAGAAATCTTTGTAGGGGCATGGCAGCAGGCAGCTGCTACACGAGCAGACAGATATACAATCTTGAATGAGACAGATTTGTCAGATGAGAGACTAAAGGCGTTGTATGCCGAGATGGAAAATATGTAAAAATAAAAACAGTTGTATAATATCTCCCCATAATTGCTTTTGTGATGAGAAGTAATTTGATGGGGAGATGTTTTGCTACGTAAGAATGCTAGTGGCTTTCATCAGGTCTGAATTACCCTGACCGGGTGGAATTTTATTCCTCAACATCTTCGTGTATAGTAAGTGCATTAAGGGACATTTTCATAATCTGTTCTACTTCATCTTCCGGAAGAGCAAGATATTTTGACAGTTCAGAAAGAGTAGGAGTTCTGTCAAGTTCCTTGCTCAAATGTACTGAGGCTCTGTCAAGTTCATTCGCTCTATCCGCTGCGTGTGTTCCAATTCTTGAAGATGCATTCTGTTCAAGAATGGCATCCTTCATTGCATTTCGTATGGCGTCTTTGATGTGTTGATGAAAATCGTTTAAGTCATTATTTCCGCGGAATGTCATAATACCCTCTATTAATCCGAGATTTCCCTCTTGCAGCAGATCACTGTACAATACGCCTTGTTCTGTAAAATCATCTGCAATGGGTGGGACGAGTTTCAGATTCATCTCTGTGAGAACATTAATACAATCTCTATTCATATGATCTGACAGGTACTTATTTAACATTTCATATTCTTCCGGTTCTGTAAATCCTTTCGTATGATTGATTTCTGAAAGATACATTTCTATGATATTGTGTTCTTTTGCATCGATTGATTTTGCTGCTGTCACTGATTCCAACTTGTCCAATCTTTTAGAGGAAGGTGTGTAGCCTTCTACGTGAATGTTTTTTTGAGTCATATAGTCATATATGGGTTGATACAGAGTCTCATCCTCAATCATTCCATCAAATGCTAATCTGATTTCGTCAACTGTAAGTGTACCGTTATTGATATTGGCAGATTCAACAAGGTATTCTAAAGCCTCGTTAAATGCAGTTTTCTTTTCATTATTATCCATTGATCTCATAAATCCTTTCATAGTACTATTGACTTATTGTAGCCTAAATATCAAAATAAAGCAACGTGCAAAAAAATGAAAAAATTGTATATCGTAATCTTTCCTGTCAATACTTATATCACATGAAGACATGTAGGAGTAATGATAGGAGGGATTTTTTAATGAGAAGAATAATGTATGCAATATTGATTTTATTTGTCGTATTAGGTGTGGAACATGCTTATGACAAATATGGGGAAAAAAGAGAGAAGAAAGATGAAGTTGAGGTGTCTGCCGTTGTTGAAAATGTTTTTGAAAATGCAGGAATTTATGAGAGTGAGTGTGAGATAGACGGGTATTTTTATTATGGTCCAATGTACCTTTCTGATGAAGGGTGCCATGAGCTTTTGAGCAGACTGGCCAATTTCATTGGGGTCAACAGTGAATATGAATATAGCAGGGAGAGAACAGAGTCAGGATATTATGCAGTTTTGAGAAAGGAAGGGGAATCCTCAAGACTGGAACTTGCGATGGTGACGGTGGAAAATGAAGAAAATGAAAACCTGATTGGACAACACCAATACTTAAGCATCAATCTTAAAATACAAAATTCCGTGAATAGTGGGTTTTATTATCGAAAACTGATTGCAGACAGTGTGGAAAAAATAATGGATGAATCTGCTGTAAAATATGATGAACTCGGATATGATTATGACCGGAGACATAATCTGACAGACACACTTAGTGTGGGAATCAAAGGAAAATTATATGGTTATATGAATCTTGATAAACAAAAAGAAATTGCAAATGAAATTGCGGACGGAATCAGAGCAGATTTTGTATTCGATCATGTAGATAGCCAGTTAGATGACAGGGGAGATAAAAGAATTGATTTATACAGTTTTTATGCGTACTCAGAGGAAATTAGTGATTATGTATCAGTTGGTATGAATAAGATGAATGTCAATATCGCATTCAGTTACAATTCTGATAATCATGTCACTTATGTGAATATTGGTTCTCCAATTGTTAATTATGATTATTAATGCTAAGATGGAAATAAGGGATGAAAAAACAGGCATGAAATGGAGAAGGATATCATTATAATAGTAGTAAGAACAACCAAAGGAAGTCAAGAAGATGCTGAATTATATTTGGGCATTTATGATGATGATTGGGATTACCTATTCTGTTATTACCGGGAATGTTGAAGCGGTTTCAAATGGATTTCTGACATCCGCAAAAGAAGCAGTGACAATGTGCGTAACAATGCTTGGGGTTCTCAGTTTTTGGATGGGAATCATGGAGATTGGAAAGAAGGCGGGAATCTTTCGCCATCTGACAAGAATAGTAGGTCCTCTTGTCGATTTTTTGTTTCCTGATATTCCCAAAGAACACAAGAGCAGAGAATACATTACAAGCAATATGATTGCTAATATACTGGGACTCGGATGGGCGGCAACGCCACCCGGATTAAAAGCAATGGAGGAGCTTGCCGGTCTTGAAAAAGAGAGGGGAAATATTGGATTTTCAGAGAATGCAAGTGATGAAATGTGTACATTTCTGGTCATAAATATATCATCACTTCAGCTGATTCCAGTCAATATTATTGCATACAGGAGCCAATATGGAAGTGTCAATCCGACGGCAATCGTAGGACCTGCTATTGTAGCAACGTTTGTGAGTACTGTAGTTGGAATTGTATTTTGTAAAATAATGCAAAAAAAATCATCACCATAAGGTGATGGTTATTTTGCACTATTATAATGATTGAAAAGTCGGGGTGACAAGATTTGAACTTGCGACCTCTTAGTCCCGAACCAAGCGCTCTACCAAGCTGAGCCACACCCCGATTTAAAAAAGTATTCTTTTTAGTCTGCCTAGTTATTATATCATTTCCTGTGGGAAAGTCAAATGTTTTTTTCGTTTTTTGTTGCACTATTCAAAAAATAATATTATACTTAATACATGTGTTTTCGGCATAAAAGAAAGATGAGGAGGATAACAGAATGAGTATTGAACACTTAATTGAATATGCCAGAGATAATAATTGCTCAGATATTCATATTACGAGTCCGGATGAGATTTCCATGAGACAGTATGGACAATTGAGAAAGATGGATAAGGAGTATAGTCCGGGAGAGTTAGATAATCTTATTATGGAGATGATGGATCATGAACAACTGAATTTGTTCAGTCAGGGTAGAGATTTAGACTTTTCCTATCAGACAAAGGAGAGCGGTATACGTTGTCGTGTGAATACCTATCATCAGAATGGGTTTAATGCAGCATGTCTTCGTATCATGGGTTCATCTGTTCCTACACTTGAAAGCCTGAATCTTCCGCCGGTTATTCAGAGCCTTGCAGATCAGCCGAGAGGACTCGTTTTGGTAACAGGACCTACAGGTAGTGGTAAGAGTACGACACTTGCTGCCATGATTGATTATATTAACAGGACAAGATCAGAGCATATTCTGACCATTGAAGATCCTATTGAGTACATATATACACCAGGGAAATCGACAATTCACCAAAGAGAGATTGGAAGAGATGTTGGCAGTTTTGCAGGAGCGCTCCGTTCTGCGCTTCGTGAAGATCCGGATGTTATTCTGGTAGGAGAGATGCGAGACTTTGAGACAATTTCTGCCGCTGTTACAGCTGCTGAGACAGGACATCTTGTTATGTCAACACTGCATACAACGGGTGCTGCTGATACGATTAACCGTATTATAGACGTTTTCCCTCCTCACAGCCAGAATCAGATTAGAACACAGTTGGCAAGTATTTTGAAAGGTGTTGTCACACAGAATCTGATTCCGCTTGCCAATGGCGAAGGACGTGTGGCTGCTACTGAGATTCTTGTGGGAACCGATGCGGTATGTAACCTGATTCGTTCGGACAAGGTATTCCAGATTGATTCATCTATGCAGACGGGTGTCAAAGAAGGAATGCATACACTTAATATGAATCTGAAAGAATTAGTTCAGATGGGAATGATTACGAAAGAAATGGCACTTAAGCGTTCCAACAATCCAAAGGGATTATTTATTTAAAGAAAGTGGAAGTTCTGTTTTGACTCATAACCGGAAGTTTTGTTTCATATAATGAAGAAAACAATTCTGATCATGCAGACGATGAGAGCAAAATAATCGTTTGTGATGATAATGGATAGGAAAAAAGTGAATTTATTGATTTATATTTCGAATCTTGTAATACCATTTGTAGTATTCTATGTGGTTGGAATGGGGATTGTTAACAAACAGAATGTATATGATGATTTTGTTGCCGGTGCTAAGGAAGGAATGAAGACGGTAATTACTGTCATGCCTACATTAATCGGATTAATGGTTGGGGTGGGTGTCCTTAGTTCATCAGGATTTCTTGAATTTCTTATTTCTAAAACGGCAGGAATGACAGGGAAAATTGGCATTCCTGCCGTTGTTATGCCTACAGTGATCATCAGAATGTTTTCTTCATCAGCAGCAACAGGGCTGGTGTTGGATATTTTTAAGCAATATGGAACAGATTCCTATGAAGGAATTTTGTCAGCAATTATGATGAGCAGTACAGAAACGATTTTTTATACATTGTCCGTATATTGTATGACAGCGAAAGTGACTAAAGTCAGATGGACACTGGCAGGGGCACTCATCAGCACATTTGCGGGAGTGGCAGCAAGTGTAATTTTGGCAGGTATGATGGTATAAGCTATAGAAATCTGCTTCGTGGCAATCATAGAGAATTATAGAGATTCATAAAATTTTTCTTTACGATTTTGGTTTCAGCCTATATAATATAGGCTGAAATTCATTTTGTGAAAGGAAAGACAGCTATGGAAAATAATAATTCCGGAAGAAAGAAAAATGTGACAAACAATTCCAAAGGAGTCCATAAAAGAGGGGAAGGACTTGGCACAGGACCTGTCGGCAAAAGTGACGGATATTCGGGAAGAACCGGGAGCGTGGGAAGTTCGGGTTCTAAAGCAAATTCAGGTAAAAAAAGCAATCCTTTGGCAATCATTGCCGTGATCATTATAGCGCTTGTGGGTGGCGGACTTTCATCATTATTTGGTGGAGGTTCGGGCTCAGGTGGCGGCAATGTCACCTCATTATTTGGAGGTTTTTCGGGAAGTTCCCCATCGGCAGGATGGACAAATGGAAATAACACAGGAAAGCTCAACACGAATGTTTCAAGTCAGGCACAGGCAAAGAGAACCAATATTATTGGAAATGGAAATGATGTGATTACCATTATGGTCTATATGTGTGGTACAGACCTCGAATCAAAATATGGTATGGCAACCAATGATATGAATGAAATGTTAAAGGCCTCTTTAAATAAGAATATCAATATTATCATTTACACAGGTGGATGCAAAACCTGGAAGACAAAAGGAATCAGTAATCAGGTCAATCAGATTTATAGAGTAGCAGATGGAAAATTAGAACTTCTTGTTGCAGATGATGGCAGCAAGGTGATGACAAAGCCTGATACATTGACAAACTTTATTAAGTATTGCAGTTCCAATTATCCTGCAAACAGAAATGAGCTGATTTTCTGGGACCATGGCGGCGGTTCCATCAGTGGTTATGGGTATGACGAAAAAAATGCCAAAGCAGGATCTATGGATTTATCAGAAATCGATACGGCACTGAAAAATGCCGGTATGACGTTTGATTTCATAGGATTTGATGCATGCCTTATGGCAACACTGGAGACTTCTTTGATGGTAAGTAATTATGCAGATTATATGATTGCATCGGAAGAAACGGAGCCGGGTATTGGCTGGTATTATACGGATTGGTTAAATGCGCTTTCAAAGAATACATCGATGCCTACGATTGAGATTGGTAAGAATATTGTTGACGGATTTGTTGATGAGTGCGCAAAGAAATGTAAGGGACAGCAGACAACACTTTCCGTTATTGATCTGGCAGAACTTAAGGCAACGGTTCCTGAAAAGCTGTCAGCTTTCTCTACAGAGACAGGCAACACAATCAAAGGTAATGATTATAAAAAGGTATCAGATGCAAGAGCCGGAGCAAGAGAATTTGCTACATCATCAGGAATTGATCAGGTGGATCTGGTAAGTCTTGCAACTAATATCGGCACACAAAGTTCGAAAGATTTGGCAAATACGCTTCTTGAGTGTGTGAAATACAACAGAACATCCTCTAATATGACAAATGCATATGGTATTTCTATTTATTTCCCATACAGAAATGCAAAGCGTGTTAATAATATTGCCACAACTTACAGTCGTATAGGAATGGATGCAGAGTACACAAAATGTATCAAAGCATTTGCCGGTATGGAGGTCAGCGGACAGATTTCATCAGGAGGAGCATCCTCACCGCTTCCGTCACTGACAGGGGGCCAAGGGTTGGTACAGACGATTGGTTCAGAGGCGATTTCTTCTCTGTTATCGTCATTTATGTCAGGAAGAAGTGTAGCAGGAATTGATGATGAAAATGCAGAATATATGAACGATGCAGAAGTATTTGATGTGAAGTCGGCAGCAGACTATATTGCTAACAATCAGTTTGACAGTTCTCTTCTCGTATGGAAGAAAGAGGATGGAAAGCATTTGATGAGTATTCCGAAAGAACAGTGGAGTTTCATACAGTCTTTGCAGATGAATATGTTCTATGATGACGGAGAAGGATATATTGATCTGGGACTTGACAATGTATATGATTTTACGGAAGATGGAAAACTGATTGGAGACTCTGATCATACATGGCTTGCAATTGATGGACAACCGGTAGCCTATTATTTTGAGAGTGAGGTAAAAGAAGGAAACTCCCAGGCAATCATAGGACGTGTGCCGGTAATGCTCAATGATGAGAGAGCCAATCTGATTCTTGTATTTGATGATGAACACCCGTATGGATTTATTGCAGGAGCGAGATATGACTACATTGCCGGTGAGACAGAGACAATTGCGAAAGGAATTACTGAACTTTCGGAAGGTGACAAGATTGACTTCGTGTGTGACTATTATTCCTATGACGGCACATATCTGGACAGTTACTTCCTTGGCGACCAGGTATCCTACAGTTCATCAATGGAAATCAGCAACGTTGATGTGGGTGGAGAGTCGATGATCACATACCTCCTTACTGATATTTATGAGCAGGAATATTGGACACCGGTTGTGCCGAACTGATTGTTTTAAAGGATAAATTGAAAAAGGTTTGCCACATTTGGAATAATGTATTATAATGAAAGTTAGATTTTAGAATATAGCCTTTGTATGGATGAAATCATGGTGGAAACGCATATGACATTTTGTGAAAAAGGCGAAACAACAGGAAACGAGGGAAAGAAATGGATTTAACAATTATAAAAGATTTGTACAGAGAAACTGACAAGTATATAGGTAAAGAGATCACAGTTGGAGGATGGGTAAGAAGCATCCGTGATTCTAAGACATTTGGTTTTATTGTATTAAATGATGGAACATTTTTTGAGACACTTCAGATTGTATATAGTGACAAGATGGAGAATTTTGATGAAATCTCTAAGTTAAACGTTGGTGCGGCAGTGATAGTAAAAGGTACTTTGGTTGCCACTCCGAGTGCAAAGCAGCCATTTGAGATACAGGCAGAAGAGGTTTTGATCGAAGGGGCATCTGCACCGGATTATCCTCTTCAGAAAAAGAGACATTCCTTTGAATATTTGAGAACAATTTCACACTTAAGACCAAGGACAAATACATTTCAGGCAGTATTTCGTGTGCGTTCGCTGATTGCATATGCGATTCATAAATTTTTTATGGAGAGAGATTTCGTCTATGTCCACACTCCATTGATTACAGGTAGCGATTGTGAAGGTGCCGGTGAGATGTTCAGAGTGACAACTCTTGATCTGGAGAATCTTCCAATGAACGATGAAGGAAAAGTGGATTATACAAAGGATTTCTTTAATAAAGAAACCAACCTCACAGTTTCAGGACAGTTAAATGGTGAGACATATGCGATGGCTTTTAGAAATATTTACACATTTGGTCCGACTTTCAGGGCAGAGAATTCCAACACTACAAGACATGCAGCAGAGTTTTGGATGATCGAGCCGGAGATGGCGTTTGCAGATTTAAAGGATGACATGATGCTGGCCGAGGCTATGCTCAAGTATATTATTCAATTTGTTATGGAAAATGCAAAAGAGGAAATGCAGTTTTTCAATAATTTTGTTGACAAGGGACTAATCGACAGATTAAATAGTGTGCTCAATTCTGATTTTGGTCACGTCACATATACGGAGGCAATTGAACTTTTAAAAGAACATAATGATAAGTTTGATTACAAAGTATCATGGGGTTGTGATTTACAGACAGAGCATGAAAGATATCTGACAGAGGAAATATTTAAGAGACCGGTATTTGTAACAGATTATCCAAAGGAAATAAAAGCTTTTTATATGAAACTCAATGAAGATGGCAAGACGGTTGCAGCAATGGACTGTTTAGTTCCGGGAATCGGTGAGATTATCGGAGGAAGCCAGAGAGAAGATGATTATGACAAGCTTGTGACTAGGATGGATGAGCTTGGATTAAACAAAGAGGACTATGGATTCTATCTCGATCTTAGAAAATATGGTTCTACCAGACATGCAGGATTTGGTCTTGGATTTGAAAGATGTGTTATGTATCTCACAGGTATGGCAAATATCAGAGACGTTATTCCATTCCCAAGAACAGTCAATAACTGTGAATTATAAAATGACAGAAAATCACGAGAGGGCAGGTAGCCGATTCTCATGATCTAGACGGCAACTGAAAAGGTTAAAGCGCACAGTAAGATTGTAAAATAAGAGGTTTTGTAATCTTCGTGCGCTAATACTTTATTATCATTTTCTTGTTTATGACAAGCCTGCATAGATACATAAATGGAGGATTATTATGACAAATTCCAATTATGGTGGAAATAACACCAAAAAGACCGGAGCAAATAACAGATCCGGGAAGAGTGCAAAAACTGGAAACTCACAGTATAAAAGAAATGTACAAAGTACAGGAGAAACGGCAAGTGGAAGGTACAGACAAAGTGCCACTGGAACGCAAAGCACGAAATATAGTCAGACAGGCAGAAGTACACAGGGCACGAAAAACAGTCAGACAGGCAGAAGTACACAGAGTGTAAAATATAGTCGAAATACCAGAGGCACAGAAAATGCAAAGTATGCACAGAAAAACAGGGAAATTCATCTGGTTGAAGGAGTGCAGAATACAAATAACGTATATGAACCCCCTTTAAGCACTAAAAATCCGTCAGGAAAGAAAAATGTCATGCAGAGCCCGGATGGAAAGAAAAATATCAAGCAGAGCGCAAATGGGAAGAAGGATGGTAAAGGTGTAAAAAAGGTGAATCAGTCAAAAACCAAGAGAAAAAGAAAACCAATCAGTAAAAAAAGAAGAATCATCAGAAGAATTTTTATGAGTCTTACGCTGCTATTCTTGTCTGTCATTCTATTCTTTATTTTCAGATATGGCCCAAAATATTTAAAATATCAGAAAGAGGCCCGAAAAATTGTCAAAGAGGGTGGAATTCAGGCATTCAAACAGAATCAGACTAGTACCATATACGACAAAGATGGAAAGATGATTACGGAACTATCCGGTTCGCATGATGCCTATTATATTGAAGATCAGGATATTCCAAAATATGTAAAGGCGGCATTTGTGACAACAGAAGACAGAAGATTTTATTCACATGCAGGCGTTGACATGAAAGCAATTGTCAGAGCGTTTGTGGAATATGTCAGAAACAAAGGAATGATTACGCAGGGTGGAAGTACGATTACCCAGCAGCTGGCAAGAAATGTATTTCTTTCCCATGAAGTATCAATGGATCGTAAGTTGAAAGAAATGTTCATTGCCAGGGAGATTG
The DNA here is from genome assembly GCA_902773095.1 of uncultured Lachnospiraceae bacterium. Taxonomy (GTDB): domain Bacteria; phylum Bacillota; class Clostridia; order Lachnospirales; family Lachnospiraceae; genus Bovifimicola. Next base: position 12,453 of record CACYDA010000287.1, read on the forward strand.
AGAGAAGATATTCCAAAAAACAGATCTTAGAGTTTTATATTAATAATATTTATTTTGGAAATGGTTTTTATGGTGTTGAGGCAGCAGCAAAGGGATATTTTGACAAGTCTGTCAAGGAATTATCACTTGCCCAGATTGCATATATCTGTTCCATACCAAATAACCCTACATTATACAATCCTTTTACAAATAATGAAAATACAATGAAGCGTAAAGACAGAATATTGAAACAGATGTATGAGCAGGGGGATATAGGAAAAGTGGAATATGATGATGCCATTGCAGAGAAAGTAGTGTTGAATCCTCAGGAAAGTGAAGGAAACAATTATGTGGAGACATATACAATCTATTGTGCAACGCAGGCTCTGATGAAAGAATCAGGATTCCATTTTAAATATTCTTTCAGAACAAAATCAGAAGAAGATGCTTATAACGAAGAATATGAGGAGCTTTATAATAGGATTTCAGGAAATCTTTATACAGGTGGCTACAAAATATTTACCAGTATCGATATGGATTATCAGGAAACACTTCAAAATTCTCTTGATGAACAATTAGAGGATTATGATGAGCTTGATGATAATGGGATTTATGCATTTCAAGGTTCGGCAACCTGTATCGACAATGATAGCGGTAAAGTAGTTGCAATCGTAGGTGGAAGAAGCCAGAATTACAGTGGATATACATTAAACAGGGCATTCCAAAGTTACAGACAGCCGGGTAGTACGATTAAACCAATTCTGGTATATACACCTGCATTTGAAAATAACAGAGTGCCAAGAACAATTGTGCAGGATGAACCGATTGAGGACGGACCGGTCAATTCACCGGATGTTTATGATGGAGATATTACCATTCGGTATGCAGTAGAAAAATCGAAGAATACAGTGGCATGGAATCTGTTTGAGAGACTTGGAATCGATGAGTGTATCGATTATCTGAAACAGATGAATTTCCATAGAATTGTTGACGACGATTATGTGCTTCCAATGTCTATTGGTGGTATGACATATGGTGTGTCAACACTTGAGATGGCTTCGGCCTATGCAACACTTGAGAATGATGGAGTATTTCGTTCACCTACCTGTATCGAAAGAATAGTAGATGTGGAAGGCAATACACTGGTGGATAATACAAAAGATGGTGTGGCCGGAAAGAATACCGTTGAAGTGAAACGGATTTATGAAACAAATGCAGCAAGGATGATGACAGATGTATTAACAGGAGTGCTTACCAGTGGTACAGGTGTGAAATATAATGTAGATGATGCCATCTGCGCAGCAAAAACCGGAACAACAAATGAAAACAAAGATGTATGGCTATGTGGCTACAGCAGATATTACACGACAGCTGTCTGGGTAGGATATGATATGCCTAGGGAAATCAATGACGGGGTAGGAAACAGATGCGCCGGATACATTTGGCAGGATTTTATGTCTGAGATTCACACATTCCTGGAAGAAAAGGAATTTGAAGAATTCGAAATCAATTATGATGGCATGGAATATGATGGTGACGGTGAATATCACGAGGAAGAGGAAGAGTCGGAAGAAGAATCTTCTGATGAGACATCACAGGCGGACACTACTGAAAAAGATGGCAAAGAAGAAAAGACCACTGAGACAAAGGAAACAAAAGAAAAAGATAGTGAAAAAGAAGAGACAACAACTCTGGAAGAGGAAATGACGACAATCGAAGAATCTGATTTTTCAGAAGAGTCTGATCTTTCTCAAACAGAAGAAGTAGAAAACGAAACAACGCAGCCGGTAGAGGAACCGGTCGATCAAGGCGGAGAGTAGCCGTAATGCACTTGTGTTTTGTTATTATTCGGCTAAAATACAATTCCAATATAAATTAGCCGAAAAACGTATAGATTAATTTGTTTCATTCGACAAGATGATTTAAAATTTGACAAAATGTATTTATAATGCTATAATCCATGTATTTATGATAGAATTATGATAAATCGTAGGGATTACGGCCAAATCAGTATGGATATTTAAGGTGTATAGAAGTACCGGGATGCCACAATGTTTCCCGGTACTTTTTCGTGTTAGAAAACTCCTGCTTCTATAAGTGGTGAGTAAAGCAGCAAATTGTGATATATGAATTTGACAGAGTTTTCCTACTTGGCTAAGAAAAGAGATGTGTTATGAGAAAAAGAATAATAACTGTTTTTGGAGTTACAAATCTAGTGATTTGTGTATTATTGGCAGGATGTGGAAGCCGTTTAAATCATGGCTCTGCATCGAAACAGAAGACGTTAGAATCAGAAAAAATTGCAAATGTTTCTGAGGAAAAATCGGAATCTGTCAGCCGGGACAGTTCAGAAGTGAGCAGTAATCCGACAGATGGAGAAAAGATTGAGGAGCAGAAAGAACAGGAATCAGCGACAGATGAATCAGAGGAAAGCAGCAATCATGAAACAGATGATCCACAGGGATTCCAAGCATCCTGGGATTCGGGGCAGTCACAAGGTCAGCAGTTGAGTGAACCTGGAATCAGAGCATTTTTACTGAGTACGCATTATGCGGGAGATGTTCTGACGGCATTAGATTTTAATGTTCAGGTAAGGACACAAGATGGGAAAACACTGATTAATCCGAGAGGATGGACAGCAGAGCCTTTAGAAATCAAGGAAGGTGAAAACGTAATCACAGTTTCCTATCAGAATTTCACAACGGAAATCATAGTAAATGCCGGTATTCGACCGGAAGGCGCTTTGTTGTCCGGAACATATCCGGATGTGGCAGAGCCGGTACCGATTGTCAATCCTACAGCATTTGCAGTCAGTGGATCTGCTGTGTTGGAAGAAACGCCTGATATGGGACAGGAATACTTAGACAAGATTATATTCTTGGGTGACAGTCGTACCTACAGTTATAAGGCATATGGTGTTTTATCCGGAGGAAAGAATACCAATCAGGTATGGACACCTAGAAATGGAACCATGACATTGGCTGCGCAGGGATATGTGATGATCTGCTATCCGGATACGAATCAGGATGTATCAATTAGAGATGCAGTTGCCATGAAGAAACCGGAATACATGGTGATCGGACTTGGTATGAATGGTATTGCATTTATGAATGAGGAAACATTTAAGTCAGAATATAGATCGCTTGTCAACGATATTAAAAATATCAGTCCTGACACAAAAATTATGCTGAATTCGATTTATCCGGTTGCGAATTATTATGCTAAATTGAATCAGATTAATAACCAGAAAGTAGCCGAGTGCAACAGATGGATTGAAGAAGTGGCTGAGGAGACGGGAGCAAAGTATCTCAATACAGCAGAGGCATTGGCAGATGCCGATGGATGGCTCAATCTGGCATATGATAACGGTGGTGAGGGAACACATCTTAACAGACCGGGGAATGAGATTGTGATGAGATATATCCGTACACATGGTTACCAGTAGATAAAAATTAAAAAAGTAAATGAATGGAGAGAGATAATGTGATGTTTAGGTCAAAATTATTGAAAACAGTTGTGATAACAAGTTTCATGGCATTTGTGATGACAGGATGTGGCGATCAGCAGAATGATTCAAAAAAAAGTGATGAAGAATCAATCAGTTCAGAATCAATCAGTTCAGAATTAAGCGGTTCGGAAACAATTAGTTCAGAAACAAAATCTGACAAGAATGTATCTGAACTTGCAAAGTCAATCGTGGAAGGGAAAAGTGAGGTTGCTTTTGCAGAAATGACAGATAGTTATGTTGAGGGTGTGATGTCAATTGACTTAAGCAAAGTTGCAGAATATGCGGTATATGTTGATGCATCAGGAACTAGTGTTGATGAATTTGGAATTTTTAAGGCAAATGATGGAGAGTCAGAGGAAGTGGAAAAGATGATAAAAGACTACCTTGACATGAGGCTCGATACATGGATGGATGAATATATGCCTGAGGAAAAGCCAAAAGTGCAGAATGCAAAGATTACAAAGAAAGATAATTATTATATTTATACAATCCTAGGTGAAAGTGCAGCACAAGAGGCAGTATCCACATTTGAGAGTGCGTTAGGAGGGGAATAAGTCTGTCTGAATCCCAGGATATAGAAATAGTTTTTTAGTGAAAGGATTAAGCGTATCATGGTATTTTCGAGTATTGTTTTTTTGTATTTATATTTGCCGATAACTTTAATCATTTACTTTTTGACACCGGCCAGATATAGAAATATCTGGCTTTTTATTGTGAATCTGATCTTTTATGGATGGGGAGAGCCTGTTTATATCATTCTGATGCTTGCCTCCATTCTGCTCAATTATGTTGCCGGTCTGTTCATTGGAAAGTATAGAGAAAAGAAAAAGAAAACAGCCAAAAATGTGTTAGCCATCAATATTGTGCTTAATATAGGGCTTCTTATATTTTTTAAATACATTGATTTTATCATCAGATGTCTGAAAATCATTCCGTTTTTTGCGGGAATGAAAGAGCTCGGAGTGGCTCTTCCAATCGGCATTTCTTTTTATACATTCCAGGCAATGTCATATCCGATTGATGTCTACAAAGGGGAGACTCAATATCAGAAAAGTTTTTTGAAGTTTGGAACATATGTGGCTCTGTTTCCACAGTTGATTGCCGGTCCTATTGTGCGATATACAGATGTTGCTAAGGATCTGGAAAAACGTGAGGTTCATGTGACCAGGATTGCAAAGGGAATCAGAAAGTTTATGATTGGGTTGGCAAAAAAGGTACTTCTTGCCAATAATATAGGACAGTTATGGGACGTATATAATGCAATGGAACCGTCAGGTATGAGTGTTGTGGGTGCATGGATTGGAGCATTTGCATTCACATTTCAAATCTATTTTGATTTTTCAGGATATTCCGATATGGCAATCGGATTGGGAGAAATGTTAGGTTTTTCATTTCCTCCCAATTTTGATTACCCTTATATCTCAAAAAGTATCACGGAATTTTGGAGAAGATGGCATATCTCTCTTGGAACCTGGTTTCGGGATTATGTGTATATACCCTTAGGCGGCAACAGAAAAGGTATCAAGAGACAGTTACTCAATATTTGGATCGTATGGTCTCTTACCGGATTGTGGCATGGAGCAAGTGTCAACTTTTTATTATGGGGCATCTATTATGGAGTTTTGCTGACGATTGAAAAATTGTTTTTGTACAAAACACTAAAAAAAGCATCGTCCGTTTTTACCCATATCTATACCATGTTTTTTGTGGTAATCGGATGGATGATTTTTGCCATTGAGGATATGCGGCATCTTGTGAAATATCTAGGCGTGATGTTTGGAATTGGAAGTGAAGGAATCTTATCATCACAGGCATTGTATTATCTTCGGGATTATGGAATTGTTTTTGTGATTCTGATCTTTGCCTGTCTGCCTGCCGGTAAGTATCTTTATGGTAAAATGAAGGATTCTGTCAAAAATCTTCTGGTTCCGGCAGCAATAGCCATCGTGCTTCTTTTGTGCACTGCGTATCTGGTAGACAGTACCTATAATCCGTTTTTGTACTTTAGGTTTTAATCTAATCATTCTAATATTGTATCAAAGAATTCAGAAAGGATATTGAAAACAGAAATGAAGAAATATCAAGATCTCATACAAATAATCCTGTTTATGGGAATCATCACAGGATTCATGGCGGCAATGTTTGTTTTAAAGGACAAAACGTTTTCAGAGCAGGAAAACCGTGTATTAAATCAGACTCCAAAAGTGACTGTGAAGGGAATTACAAGTGGGAAGTGGATGGAACAATTTGAAGCATGTCTCACAGATCAGTTTCCGGGAAGAGACACATGGGTCGGTATAAAATCATACTCAGAGAGATTATCAGGAAAGACGGAAAATAATGCCGTATTTTTCTGTCAGGATGATACGCTGATTAAGCGGTTTGATGAACCTGACAGTGAACTTGTGGAAAAGAATATAATGGCAGTGAATCAATTGGTTGAAAACACGGATTTGCCAGTGTATTTTTCGTTGATTCCGGGAGCAGTGAGCATATGGGATGAGAAACTTCCTAAATATGCACAAAACTATGACCAAAGAGCTCTGATCGATGAGATTTATTCGAAAGTGAATTGTAAAACGGTTGATACTTATTCTCGATTAAGGCAGCACAAAAATGAATACATTTTTTATAGAACAGATCATCATTGGACTACACGTGGGGCGTATTATGGATCTACGGCAATTGCAGAGGCTTTTGGAATGGAAGTGGAACCACTTGACAGCTATTCATCGGAAGTAGTAAGCGACAGTTTTTATGGAACAGTGTATTCATCATCAGGGGTGCGCTGGGTTAAGCCGGATGTTATTGAAAAATTCATTCCAAAAGAAGGAAAAACTGTACAGAAATTTGTGGGAGATACACCGGCAGATGGAGAGTTTTATGATTATGAGAAACTAAAAGTGAAAGATAAATATGCCTTCTTTTTTGGTGGAAATACTCCGTTGATCAAGATTACTTCTGACACTGATCGCGACAAAAAACTGCTTGTCATCAGGGATTCCTACAGTGATAGTGAAATTCCGTTTCTTACGGAATACTTTTCAGAAATCTATATGATGGATCTGAGATATTACAAATTTGGCGTAAAATACTTTTTGGAAAAATATGATGTTGATGCGGTTCTGGTGAATTATTCGGTGTCTAATTTTGTTGAAGATAAGAATATTGTCATGGCAGGAAAATAATCGCATGGAATATACGTTTGACAATAATGCAAAATATTAGTATAATAAATCACATGTACGAAAAAAGCGGTGAAGGAGAATGTCATTTTCGTGAACATGACAGAGAGTCTGCGACGGTGGAATGCAGATATCAGTAGCGTGAATGTTGGATCACTCCGGAGCTCTGAGCTGAACATATAGAATTCAAGAATGACACAGCGTTCTTATGATTGGTTTTTGCAAAGACCGAACGTTGATGATCACGATATGATTTTTATATTAGTAAGTGGCAGCGCCTTTCCAGCGTTAAAGGGAACGCATATGTAGATAAAAATGATTTCGTGTTTTTGTCCGTATGTCTGTAACAGGTGGTTTAAAACGATACGAGAGCTTTCGTCCTATTACAGGGAAAGCTCTCTTTTTATGTGCACGCCCGCATGAGGAATGCTCCGACTGCGTCGGATGTGGGGCGGCACAGCGAGTAGGAAGGAACAAGTAGACATAAGTTTAAGGAAAATTCTAGGAAAGGAAGAGAAAAAAGATGTACGAAAAAGTATCACCTAATCTTAATTTTGTCGAAAGAGAAAAGAAAACGGAACAGTTCTGGAAGGACAATGATATTTTTAGAAAGAGTATGGAGAACCGTAAGGAAGGAGAAACATATACATTCTATGACGGTCCTCCTACTGCGAATGGTAAGCCGCATATTGGTCATGTATTGACACGTGTTATCAAAGATATGATTCCAAGATACAGGACAATGAAAGGTTATATGGTTCCGAGAAAGGCCGGATGGGATACACATGGACTTCCGGTGGAACTTGAGGTGGAAAAACTCCTTGGACTTGACGGTAAGGAACAGATTGAAGAATATGGACTGGATCCTTTCATTACAAAATGTAAGGAAAGTGTCTGGAAATATAAAGGAATGTGGGAGGATTTCTCGGGAACAGTTGGTTTCTGGGCAGACATGGACAACCCTTATGTCACATATCATGATGATTTTATTGAATCAGAGTGGTGGGCATTGAAGCAGATTTGGGACAAAGGACTCTTATACAAAGGATTTAAGATTGTACCATATTGTCCGAGATGTGGTACTCCACTTTCCAGCCATGAGGTAGCACAAGGATACAAGGATATTAAAGAGCGTTCCGCAGTGGCAAGATTCAAGGTGAAAGATGAAGATGCCTATATTCTTGCATGGACAACTACTCCTTGGACACTTCCATCCAATGTGGCACTTTGCGTAAATCCGAATGAGACATATGTAAAGGTGAAGACAGCAGATGGATATACTTACTACATGGCAGAGGCATTGACAGAGAAGATTCTTGGAGGAGAGCAGCCGACAGCGCCATTTGAAATTGTAGAGCGCTATGTAGGTAAAGAGTTAGAAGGAAAAGAATATGAGCCATTATTTGACTGTGCAAAAGAGATTGTAGCGAAACAGAACAAGAAGGGCTATTATGTCGTTTGTGACACATATGTAACATTGACAGATGGTACCGGTGTGGTTCATATTGCACCTGCCTTTGGTGAAGATGATGCAAAAGTAGGACGTAATTATGACCTTCCGTTTGTGCAGCTGGTCAATGGTAAAGGTGAAATGACAGAAGAAACTCCGTATGCCGGTGTATTTTGTAAAAAAGCCGATCCGATGATATTAAAAGATCTTGATGAGAAGGGTCTGTTGTTTGATGCACCGAAGTTTGAGCACAGTTATCCTCATTGCTGGAGATGTGATACACCATTAATTTATTATGCAAGAGAATCATGGTTTATCAAGATGACAGCTGTCAAGGATGATCTGGTAAGAAATAATAATACGGTTAACTGGATGCCGGAGTCAATCGGTAAGGGACGTTTCGGAGACTGGCTTGAAAATATTCAGGACTGGGGTGTTTCACGTAACAGATACTGGGGAACTCCACTTAACATTTGGGAATGTGAGTGTGGCTGTCAGCACGCCATCGGAAGCCGTGAAGAGCTGGAACAGATGAGTGGAAATCCTGAGGCGAAGACAGTAGAGCTTCACAGACCATATATCGATGCAATTACGATCAAGTGTCCAAAGTGTGGAAAGGATATGCACAGAGTACCGGAGGTAATTGACTGTTGGTTTGATTCCGGAGCAATGCCATTTGCACAGCATCACTATCCATTTGAGAATAAAGAATTATTTGAAAAACAGTTCCCGGCACAGTTTATTTCGGAAGCAGTTGACCAGACAAGAGGATGGTTCTACTCACTGATGGCAGAATCTACTTTGTTATTTAATAAAGCGCCATACGAAAATGTTATCGTGCTTGGACATGTACAGGATGAGAATGGACAGAAGATGTCAAAATCAAAGGGAAATGCAGTGGATCCGTTTGATGCCCTTGCAGAGCATGGCGCAGATGCGATTCGCTGGTATTTTTATACAAATAGTGCGCCATGGCTTCCAAACAAGTTCCATGCGAAAGCTGTTACGGAAGGTCAGCGTAAATTCATGGGAACACTCTGGAATACCTATGCATTCTATGTACTCTATGCTAATATTGATGAATTTGATCCTACAAAATATGAATTAGAATATGATAAATTATCAGTGATGGATAAATGGTTATTGTCAAAACTGAATTCTACTGTAAAAGCAGTCGATTCTAATCTTGATCAGTACAGAATCCCTGAGGCAGCAAGAGCATTAGATGAGTTTGTGGATGAGATGAGCAACTGGTATGTAAGACGTTCAAGAGAACGTTTCTGGGCAAAAGGAATGGAGCAGGATAAGATTAATGCTTACATGACATTGTATACAGCCCTTGTAACTATTTCAAAGGCGGCAGCGCCAATGATTCCATTTATGACAGAGGATATTTATCAGAATCTTGTGAGAAGTGTTGATCAAGAGGCACCGGAAAGTATTCATCTTTGTGATTTCCCGGTTGCAGATGAAAATCAGATTGACAAGAAACTTGAAGAAGATATGGAGGATCTTCTCGAAGTAGTTGTAATGGGTCGTGCCTGCAGAAATGCATCAAATATCAAAAACAGACAGCCGATCGGTCAGATGTATGTAAAGGCGGATTTTGATTTGTCAGAGTTCTATACAGACATTATTGCAGATGAACTGAATGTGAAGAAAGTGACATTTACTGAAGATGTCAGAGATTTTTCGTCTTACAGTTTCAAACCACAGTTAAAGACAGTAGGACCAAAATTTGGTAAACAGTTAAATGAAATCAGGACTGCACTTGCACAAGTTGATGGAAATGATGCAATGGATGAGGTAAATGCCACAGGTTCACTGAAGTTGAATCTTCCAAGTGGCGAGGTTGTTCTTGAAAAGGATGATTTACTGATTGATATTGCACAGAAGGAAGGCTATGTGTCAGACAGTGACAATAAAATTACAGTTGTTCTTGATACGAATCTGACAGAAGAACTCTTAGAGGAAGGATTTGTAAGAGAAATCATCAGTAAAGTTCAGACAATGAGAAAAGAAGCCGGATTCGAGGTAATGGATCAGATTACAATTTATGCAAAAGATAATGACAAGGTAATTGATATCTTAAACAAGAATAAAGCGTCAATCATGTCAGATGTACTTGCGACAGACATTGTGACAGGAAGTACAGATGGATATGAAAAAGAGTGGAACATCAATGGTGAGGATGTAGTGCTTGCCGTGAAAAAGAACTAGAACAAAGGGACAAGAAATCATAGATTATATGTTTTAAGGATGAAAAAGTATATCTGTAGTATACAATTTGGTATATTGCAGGTATACTTTTTTATTTAGGAATGAATCTTCTGGCAAAATCTTATTTATGTAAAAAATACAAAGTAAATGTCTATGATATAGACAAATGGTAAATGTATAATAAGAATTTTCATTGATACAATAAAGTTAGTTGTTTTTAGGAACGGATTGATGAATACAATTCATTTATGTTGGAGGAAATGAAAGAAAGGATAACTGCAGATTCCGAATTGTTTCGGTTGTTGATTTTAGAAGTATCATTATGAAAAATACATGCATGGGAATAAAGAATGTCAGAAAAATATGTTGATATTGGTAACAGGCTTGGATATGTGAGAAATTATATATTGAATATGACACAGGAGTATATGTCAGAGAAGCTGGGAATCTCAGTTGAGTATTACAGATTGCTGGAGAAAGGAAGATATCTGCCGAATATGGATGTGATTCATATGCTTCATATGATTTATGAGGATATTGATTATATTTTATTTGGTGAAAAGACGTATGAAAGTGAATTCGCTGATGTTTTACGCGGTGTCAGCGAATCCAGGCGTGAAAATATTTGTAATATTCTGATTTTCAAAATGAGGGGAATTTTAAACCAAAATGAAAGCGAAGAATATGATGATCGGAATGAGGAATATGACAAAACATTGGTAACAGTGATTCGTGAAAACAGTCAGAGGGAATTGACACCGGATGACAGGCTGAGAGAAATACTGCTTGGTGAACATAATTATGGAAATGTGAATGGTAGTAAGATTAATCATGAAAAGCTGAGTAACGAAGAAATTGCAAAGGACATGAATAAAAGCCAGAGGACGATTACAAGATGGCTGAATGGGAAAGCAACATTAAAGTCAGATATGGTGATGACAATCTGCAAAAAATATGGATACGCACCATCTTATGTTTTGTTTGGGGAATTGAACAGTCATTCAAGAATTGACAGGTATTACGAAATGTTAACACATGAACAAAAAGAAAAAATCATGGAATTTGCGCAGTTGCTGGTAAAATATATATAAAAAAGGAGTCGCAAAACAGGCTGTCATGCGAAATCATCTTCATAGATTTAAGAACATTCGTCAGATGAGGCAGCCTGCCTATAATACAATTCATACGATAAAACAAATTTAGAAAAACTTCTATACATACTCAGGTTCACAAATTCCTGCATGGATTTTGACAAAGTTTTTGATATCTTTTACAGAACGGAAATTGTAGCCAAAAGTATCAATCTGGTATTCATAACATGCAGAATTGAGTTCTTCCAAAGCCAGACGGGACTGGTGTTGAGGCAGTCTTGAAATAAATTCTTTCATAAGACGGTAGAACTCATCCTTATCCTTTGTACCAAACTTATAGGCTGACACCCATGCCACTAATAGGCATAGCGAAAAGTTATTAACAGTTTCCATAGTATCCGCTATTTTGATTTTATTCACAATTACCTGATATTCATCATAAGACAAATCGATAATATCGCCGACTCTGACATTGACCCCCATCTTTGATTCAAAAATGCCTGCAAGAGTATTTTGTATTTCCGAAAAACTATTGGAATCTGACCACATCATATGTAACACCTCACTTTAAAAAAATGAAACTAAATTATAATATACTTGGATTATAACACACTTAACTTAGTATTGCAAAATAAAACTGCACGTTGTATAATTTCTGTAAAATAATTGCGATTCAAAGGAAAGAGGGAACCATTCCTTTAGAATTGTATTTGTTTATCACAAAGTTAGATGAAACTTACTACAATAGAAAGGCAGGACAAAAAACTTAATGGAAAGATTGAAAAACGTGATGTTATTAAAGAGAATGATGACAGTAGTCATGATCATGATGATAGTAGTATTGTCGGGAGCAGGCTGTGCAGTTAAGAAGTCGGAAAGTGATGAAAAGAACGAAACGAATCAGCAGGCAATCACAGATACTGCAAAAGAAGACGCTCCACAGGAAAATGAGTCTTCCAAAATGACGAAAGAAGATACCATGGAGTACCGGGTTGCAGTGTTAAAAGGACCTACCGGTATTGGATTTGTCAAGGCATGGGATGACAGTGAAAATTCAAAAACGCTTAACACGTACAACTGTACTGCATATGGAACGGCAGATGAAATTACAGCGGGAATTATCAAAGGTGATATTGATCTGGCAGCAGTGCCTTGTAATCTGGCATCTGTTTTATATCAAAAGACTGGCGGGAAAATCAAAATTGCTGCCATTAATACGCTGGGTGTGCTGTATATCCTTTCAACTTCAGATGAGATTAAGTCCGTTGAAGATTTAAAAGGAAAAACCATTTATACAACCGGGCAGGGAACAACACCGGAATATACTTTGAATTATATTTTGAAACAGAATCACCTGACACCTGGGGAAGATGTGACGATTGAGTATAAATCAGAGGCGGCAGAAGTGGCTGCTCTTATGAGCGAGTCAGATGATGTGATTGCAATGCTTCCACAGCCATATGTAACAACAGTTCTACAGAAAAATGAGAACATGAAGATTGTTCTTGATATGACGAAAGAATGGAATCAGGTTTCGGATGAAACACTGGTGACAGGAGTTGTGATTGCCAGAGATGAAGTGATTGAGAAGAATGAAAAGGCATTTGAACAATTTTTAACGGATTATGAAAATTCTGTCCAATTTGCCACAGAGAATCTTGAAGAAACTGCGAAAATGGCAGATTCGTATGATATTATTAAAGAAGCAGTCGCCAAACAGGCAATTCCTTATTGCAACATCTGTTTTATCAAAGGAGATGAAATGAAATCGACTGTTAAGGCATTTCTTGGCGTTTTATATGAGGCAAATCCACAGTCAGTGGGTGGAGAAGAGCCAGATGACGATTTCTATTATGTAAAATAGGAATCATTGCGTTTATAGTGGAAGAAAAGAAGAGTAACATGTAATTGAAAAGGAAAAATGGTGGCCATATGAGATTACTGAAAAATTATGCAAAAAAATTGGTATTATTAGTAATTGCAATTATTTTTTGGATACTCATATGGCATTTTTATGCCCGTAAGGTTGACAGTAGTATATTTTTGCCAACGCCAAAAGAGACATTAAAAGCATTGCTGGTTCTTGTCCGGAAGAAAACATTTTGGAGAATTGTGGTCACATCCTTGAAAAGAATTTTAACAGGCTTTATTCTGGCTGTCGTTTCGGGAATTGTTCTGGCAGCCATCTCTGCATTTAATTTTGTCATCAGGATTCTGTTAGAGCCTTTTATGAAACTGGTCAAATCAGTTCCGGTAGCCTCATTTACGATTCTGATACTTCTATGGATCCATTCAGAAGAATTATCTGTAGTTATCTCATTTTTCATGGTTTTACCTGTCATTTATATTAATGTATTGCAGGGGTTTGAAAATGTAGATTGTGATATGATTGAGATGGCAAAAGTGTATCAGGTGTCAAAGGCAAAGATAATTCGCTTTTTGTATGTTCCGGCTGTTGATCCGGCATTCTTTTCTGCATGCAGGATAGGAATAGGGTTATGTTTTAAGTCAGGCATTGCAGCAGAAGTAATCGGGCTTCCGGTGCGCTCCATAGGAAGTGAATTATATAAAGCAAAATTATATCTTATGACAGATGAACTATTCGCATGGACGATTGTGATTATTTGCATGAGTGTTTTATTTGAAAATGTCTGCATAGTTCTATTACGTGTGATTAGTAGGAGAATAAAGAACGTCAGTGTCAAAAATGTGAGAGGAATCATACAGGCTCCTCCGTCTGGTGTTGAAGCAAAGAATCAGCCTCACCAAATCAATGAGCTTGATGTTGTGGAAATCAGTAAATTTTATGATCATCAATGTGTGCTTCAGGATATCTCTTTTCAGGTGAAAGGGGGAGAGGTATTTTGTGTGATGGGTGAGTCAGGGATTGGCAAAACAACGTTAATGAAAATTATTATGGGGATTGTAAAGCCGGATTTCGGGCATGTTGTTTTTCAAAATGAGAATAGTATATTAACAGCTGCATTTCAGGAAGACAGACTGTTGAAAAATGCAGATATTTATACAAATCTCTATTTTGCAATGAAAGATGATAAAAATTTTAATCAAAAGATACCATTGATAGATTGTCATTTAAAACAGGCAGGTCTTGAAGGGCTTGGAAGAAAAAGGGTAGAAGAACTAAGTGGGGGAATGTTAAGAAGAGTATCGATCATTAGGGCAGTAATCACAAATCCGGATATTCTCATTCTGGATGAAGCATTGAATGGAATGGATCAGGCTACGAAAGAGTTGATGATTGCGTATATAAAAATGTATTGTAGTGACAAAATTGTTATTATGGTGACACATCATATAGAAGAAGCAAAGAAGATGGGTGCGAAAATATTCAGAATCGGCGAATGATTTGTAAAATTGCACCATTTTGAAGTAGGTATCTTGGTATGTATCTTGCGGCTCACAAACGCATAGAATGAATAGAGAAATGAGGAATCAGACAGGAATATGAGTCAGGATAATATAGTGATTGTAATTGACCCGGGACATGGAGGACTGGGGGGAGGTTCGGATGATGGAGCAAGCTACAATGGAGTGATGGAGCGTTATATTAACATTGCAACAGCAAAGGCAATGTATGAAGAATTGTCTAAATATGAGAATGTGAAAGTATATATGACACGTGATAATCCTGATCAGGCGATGACACTCAAGCAGCGCGCACAGTTTGCGTCGGAGGTTGGCGCAGATTATCTGATCAGTATTCATTATAATGCGTCTGAGGAGCATATGATTTATGGAAGTGAAGTGTGGATTCCAAGCATTGGAAAATATTATGCAGAAGGATATGGGATTGGTCAGGCGGTGCTTGCAGAGTTTGATGAGATGGGACTCTATTTAAAAGGTGTTAAAACAAGAGTAGGGGATGGCGATGATGAATATTATGGGATCATTCGTGAGAGCGAAAAATTGAATATCACAGGATTAATCATCGAACATTGTTATATTGATAATACCAGGGATTATGCATATTATTGCAATCAAGAGGCTTATGAAAGGTTTGGAAGGGCAGATGCGACAGGGGTCGCAAAAGCACTTGGATTGAAGAGTACACAATTGGGAATCGATTATTCTATGGTTCAGGCGAAAATAAAGGCTCCGGTTTCCAGGGTATATCAGGATGAAACACCTCCTGAAGTGGTGATTAAAAGCTGTAGTACAGATGGGAATGGAATTGTCAACATTTGTTTATATGCCATAGACGGAGAATCAGGCATTAGTCATTATGCGTATTCGTTGGATGATGGCGTTCATTTTTCAGAGTTGCTGCCCTGGTATGACAGGGATGGGGATCATGAAGAACAGATTACGGTGATGAATGTGAGTGGCAACTTGGCAGGTGTAGTGGTAAAAGCCTATAATAATTACAATCTGGTTTCGACTTCCAATCGGGTTCTGTTAAATGGGATCAATGGTGTATTCGTGGACACACATGTTCAGGAAACAATAGAAAGTACATTAACAGAAACGGTGCCGTATACTCTGGAAAGTACAATGGCTGTCAGTGAAACGATTGCAAGTACTTCTGCTATGGGAACTACTTCATCTTCTGTAGCGGAGACAGTCACAGAACGTAAGGAAAAAAACATTTCACAAGAGGCGTCTCAAAGCAGTAGTGAAACTACTTTGCAGGAAGAAATGATGCCAATTATGGAAGGAGAGGAAACTTTTCACAGTGAAGTGAAAGAGACCGGTAGTTTGGCAGATGAGAATCTTAGATACCATAACAGAAAAACAGGTGCAGTAGTTGCAGGTGCTTTGTTTGTGCCGGTTGTTCTTGTCATTTTTTTTAAAAGTGTTCTTGCGGCATCGGTAAAGAAGTGGTACCATAAAATAAAAGAAACTATTATGAATAATGTAGAAAGGATGAAAAATGGTTAAGCATATTATTTTATGGCAGTTAAAGGATGGGTTATCAAATGAAGAGAAGACTGAGGTATTAAAAGGAATCAAGGAAGGACTGGAAGGACTGAAAGGCATTGTTCCGGAAATTATCGATCTTCATGTGCAGACAGAAAAATTGGAATCATCAAATGCGGATGTCATGCTTGATTCGACTTTTGCAACAGAAGAAGATTTGAAAAAGTATGCCGTTTCTCCGGAACATGTGAAAGTGGCAAATGAAAAGGTAAGACCATTTACAAAGACGAGAACATGTATGGATTTTGAAGTGTAAATTCCGGGAAGCACCCGACATTAAGCAAAAAAGAACAGACAGAATTCAGAAAGCGCGTTCTGATTTCTGCCTGTTCTTTTCATGTCATACAGTGTTGACAAATCTTGCATGATTGCCTGCCGGCATTATGAATTTAGTATTCATAGTTTATATTTTTTCACCGTTTCTATATCTGTCGATACAACTCTGGATGCGTGTAACAGGATCCAGTAAACTACTGATGGAAGCATCATGGTTTAGTGTGTCGATAATCAGAGCAATGTATTTACTCATATCGCAACTGATAAAGTAAGGTCTTGATAGAATTTCAGGACTCTGGTAAGTAAGGTTTGTAGTAAGAACCTTGTCGAAGAGACCTTCCTCGTATGCTTTATCGAATTTTTCAAGTCCATTTGTAAAAAGACCAAATGTGGCAGCCATGAATACACGACGTGCTTTTCTCTTTTTAAGCTGTGTAGCTACATCTATCATTGATTCACCGGAAGAAATCATGTCATCGATAATAAACACATCTTTGCCCTCAACGCTGGCACCAAGAAATTCGTGTGCAACAATAGGGTTACGTCCATTGACTACTTTACTATAGTCACGACGCTTATAGAACATACCCATATCTATGCCAAGTACATTGGCAAGATAAATAGCTCGTCCCATACCACCCTCATCAGGACTGATCATCATTAAGTGGTCGGCATCAATCTGTAAATCCTCTACATTTCTAAGAAGACCTTTTACAAACTGGTAAGCTGGCTGAACTGTTTCAAAACCTTTGAGAGGAATTGAATTCTGTACACGAGGGTCATGTGCATCAAATGTAATGATATTTTCAACACCCATATCCGTAAGTTCCTGCAGGGCAAGTGCACAGTCTAGAGATTCTCTGCCGGTACGTTTGTGCTGTCTTCCTTCGTATAAGAATGGCATGATGACAGTAATTCTTCTGCCTTTTCCTGCCACAGCTGCGATAATACGCTTCAAATCCTGATAATGGTCATCAGGTGACATATGATTTGTATAACCACAAAGAGAATATTCAATGCTGTAGTTTGTGACATCAACCATAATGTAAAGATCCTTGCCTCTTACAGATTCATTGATGGTACCTTTTGCTTCACCCGAACCAAATCTTGAAATTTTTGCATCAATTAAATAAGAATCTTTCTGGTAACCGGCAAAAGCAATTGTGTGTTTATGTTCATTTTCCCGATCGTTTCTCCATGCCGCTATATACGCATCGACTCTTTTTCCAATATCCTCAAAACTCTTAAGAGAGATAATTCCAAGGGGTCCTACGGGAATAGTTGCTAAATTTTTTTCTTCTAACATAATAAACCTCCGATGATTTTTCTGTAGTTAATCCAAATAAATATATAACATTATCAATTGTGATAGTCAAGAAAAATATAAAATTTCCTAATTAGGATGGCGCAAATCATGACCATAAATTTTTAAAAAGGTGTATTCGCTTGTAAGCCTTGAAGTGAGGCGTTCCGAATACCTTTCCATCAACTCAGGGAAATTCAGATTTGTAGAAATAACAACTGACTTCTTTTTTAAGAGCCTTTCGTTAATTACATTAAAAAATGCAGAGTTTGTAAATGATGTGGACAGTTCTGTTCCCAAATCATCGATAATCAGTAAGTCGCATTCCATAATGTTTAAGTACTTACTTTTTGCATCTGTATCTGTCTTGTCAAATTCAGCTCTTGAGAGAATACTGAAAAACTGTATTGCTGAAAGATAGATGACAGAGAAAGCGTGTTCAATCAACTCTTTGGCAATGCAATGTGTCAAAAAAGATTTGCCAACACCTGTTCTGCCAAAAAACAAAAGGTTTTTGTATTTTGCAGAATCTGATTTGAAATTGTCGGTAAAACGATGACAGATGGAAACGACTCCTGCCATATTTTCTTTAGAAGTTTTTCCGGTAACACTGTCAACTTCCGTATCATCAAAAAGATGAATATTAAAAGAATTGAAATTCTGTAAGGATAAAATTTCTTTGAGATTTGACTGATCATATAATAGCTCGATTTCTGCCTTTTTAAAGCAATGACATTTCACATTGCCAATATATCCTGTATCCCTGCAGTCAGGGCAGGTATAATGCATGTCGAGATAGTCAGGAGCAAATCCGTTTTCTTTTAACAGTCGCGCTTTTTCCTCTTTTAATTCATGAAGCCTGGTGTGAAAATCTTCCATATAAGAAGAAACATCTTCCTTGATCAGTAATAGCTTTTTTGTAGTTTCTAAAGATAAGGAGGAAATCTCATCATTGATTTGTCCGATTCTGGGCACCTTATGATAGACCTCATCGATTCGCTCATTTTGTTTGCGTTTGTTTTCCAAATCTTTTTTGTTATATGAACGAATTATCTCATTATACTGCATATTTGTTAAAGACATAATATCCTAAATCCTCCTTAGCAGATTAACAGCTGCTATTCGCTGGTAAGATTGCCGAGCAGCTTTTTCTCCAATTTCTTATAGTCATAATTCCGCTGTTCAAAATCATTGAAACTGTTTTTGTTCCTTGTCTGAGAAGTATTTTTGGTATTATGACTATTGGCTGCATTGTCTGCCTTTGCTTTCGAATGCTGTGCATCTAAAGCCTTTACATCAGATAGAGTACGGATTCCTTTTTCTTTCCATTTGGAAAGAATGGAATCAGCATATTCAAAGCTAGGCTGGTGAATGGTGTTAATTGTACGGTTGCAGGCATCTAAAATGATATCCATATCAAATCCGTAAGAGTTTGTCCATTTAATGATCATGGCCTTTTCACCTTCGCCCGGATTGCGCCCGTTCAGACCAAAAGCTTTTAAGACAGGATAGCATGATTTGCTGTACAATGTAGTGTTTGCTTTTGCAAGTGATACTGTGTTAATGCCTTCTTCTGACCATGACAAGGCAACTTTTTCAATGTAGCGCAGACTTCTATGCCCGTTTGTGACACAGTATTCGACAAGATATTCAATCAGTTCCGGTTCAAATTGCAAAACATCATAGATATACAGCAAAGAATTTACATCGGTTCCGCTTAAGGTTTTCCCAATATATTTTTCTGCAAGGTACAAAAATTCTGTCACTTCGCTTTTGGATTTGAACATAGAAATCTCATTTGCTGTATAGGCATGTTTCATATGTCTGTCCACAGAATCAGCAGTACTTTCCTTAGAAGAATCTGTTTGGGAAGTAACGTTTGAAGGTTTGGAAACCTCCCTTGTGGATGTAACAGCAGGAGTCTTGGAATTCAAAATACTGCTATTGTCAGTACCGGAATGACGAACCTCCATCAATGTATTGTCATTCACTGTGTAATCCGTCACAATCGGCTTAAGAGTAATTGATGTAAGTGTCTGATCGCTGTCAAAGCATAAATCAATAAGTCCTGAATTTTCCCAATATTTCAGTGCGCGTATCACATCTTTTTCCGTGTGATTGAATATATCAGCAATATGGCATATGGAAACATCACAGTCAGAAGATGACAGTGTACGGAGCAGATATAAATATATTTTGACAAATTCCCCATTTGCATTTGGCATATAATCATCAAGAAAACGGTTGGGAACCAAGGTATCCGTTAATCCTGATGAGCCGTCTAGTTTAATTCCACCCATTGTTTATACCTCTTAATGTAAAAAAATATCTTCTTTGATTAGTCGAATTATCGATCATTCTTCGACTAGTGTGCTCATTATAACATAAACGAAAAAAAAAGAATACCTTAAATTTTGGGGAAGACTTTTAAACTAAGGTTGAGAGGAAAATATGGATAATGTGGATAATATGGATAAATATGTGGGTAAGTTGGAATAAATGGCGAAAAATGAATAAAAACTCAAATTCACAAAAGTTATGCACAATGTGGACAAAATATAAAAGAATCCACAATTGTACAGTGCACTTATGCACAATAAAATTGTGGATAACATGGATAACTTCTATTTAATAAGGTTTTCTCCAACTAATACAATGTTTCCGGCACCCATAGTTATCAACAAATCACCGTTGATACATTTTGTGGATAAAAATTTTTCAATTTCTTCAAATTCAGGGATGTAATAGACTTCTTTCCTTTCATTTTCGATTCCAAGCTTCTCAATTTCCTTTTTAAGATCTTCAGAACTGATTCCTAAAGTATCCGTTTCTCTGGCGGGATAGATTTTAGCAAGAACAATTTTGTCAGCATTCGACAGAGCAGTCGCAAATTCTGACATCAATGCCTTTGTGCGGGTATATGTGTGTGGCTGGAACACACACCAGAGATTTTTATGAGGATAATTGCGTGCAGCGGTAAGGGTCGCGATGATTTCATCAGGATGGTGAGCATAGTCATCGATTACAGTAACACCGTTAAATTCGCCTTTATACTGAAAACGTCTGTCAGTTCCTGAAAAATTTTCAAGACCTTTGACAATAGTTTCACAAGGAATATGAATTGCAGCACATGTGGCAAAGGCAGCGAGGGCGTTTAACAGGTTGTGCTCTCCGGGTACTTTCAAATTGATGTGGGCAATTATGCCCTCCTCCCTGTTATTTCCTCCTGAAACTGAAGTTTTTGACACAAGGTCAAAAGAAGCGCAGGCAAATTGGTTATATGTAATATTTGTCGGATAATAATCTGAAGTTTTGCTGTCAAGTCCAAAAGTAGTATAACGGCAACGTAAGTCCGAAGTAAAGTAGGATAAATCATCAATAGCACTGTTGATGATCAGTATACCATTTTCATCAAGTTTATCCGCAAATATTTTAAAACTGTTCCTGATATCATTGATATCCTTAAAGAAATCCAGGTGGTCTTCACGGACATTCAATATTACATTGGTATTGGAAATCAATGAAAGAAAACTGTTTGTATATTCGCATGCTTCTGTTACGAGATAATCGGAGTGTCCGATTCTTAGATTTCCGCCAATTGTATGTAACATTCCTCCGACAAGAATAGTAGGATCACATTCATATGCAAGCATAATCTCAGAAATCATGGAAGTAGTTGTGGTCTTTCCATGGGTACCGGCAACAGAAATGGCTGTCTTGTATTTTTCCATAATTCTGCCAAGCATCACAGCACGGGTGATACAGGTAAGATCTTTTTCGCGGGCTGCAACAAGTTCAGGATTGTCAGATTTGACAGCAGCCGTGTAGACAACGTAGGAGATATCATCTGTAATATTTTTTGCATCATGTCCGTAATGAATCGTTGCACCAAGAGAAGTCAGTCTGTCGGTGATTGGTGACTCTTTTGCGTCGGATCCGGAAATGGTATACCCGGCATCCAGTAATATTTCGGCAAGACCGCTCATGCTTATGCCGCCGATTCCCACAAAGTGGATGTGACAAGGTTGCTTCATTATATCTTCAATATTTTTCATAATTTTATACCAATACTATATCGTTTCAGTCATAGTCCTTTCATTTATATTTGAATTAAAAACAGTTCTATCATAATTATATCAAATGACAGATAAAATAAAAGTAGTTATTTGATTTTTTTAGGTGGTTTTGTTATAATCGTGTTACTATTCGCAGGTCAAAACAAACATTAAGGAGATGAACCGTATCAAAATATGAAAAAAGACGTAAGATTATTCATAAAAGGGACACATATTAGTGCAAATCCGCAGGTAAATGAAGAGGAACCGTTTGAAAATGCGGATGAAATTTTTACACAGACAAGTGGTATATATCATGCGAAAGATGGAAAACATTATATAAGGTATGAAGAAATACAAGATGATGGAAGGCAGACATCAGGCTGTATCCTGAAAATTGATGGAAAAAATGTGGAGCTGATCAAAAAGGGATATGGCGCAACACATTTGTATTTTGAGGAGGGTAAGACATGTTATACGTATTACCAGACAGTGATTGGAAAACTTTTTATCGGAGTAAATGCGAAAACAATTGCAATTGAAGAAAGTGAAGAAGAGATTGCAATGAAAATTGAATATGAGTTGATGATGAACGAAGAAAAAGCTGCTGATAGTTCAATTGAGATCAAGATTATTTTTTAGATGCTTACAATATTTGGGCGGGCCTTAGCCGCCACAAAGCGAACAGACATTAGGAAATTCTTTAAAATTTTCTAATTAAAGAAAAAATACCACCGGGATTTGTTCCGGCGGTATTAAAAAATTATTTGTTCGATTTCTTTTTTTCGTTTTTTGCTTTTGATTTATCCGCTTTTGCCTTAGCTGATGCTTCGGCTGCCTTTTTCTCAGCCTTGATTTCTTTCTTTGTCTTTTCCGGTTCAGGCAAAGGTCCTCTGATTCGTTTTGCAGATATGACGTAGATGCCGCTTACCTGAGCTTTTACTTCCTGCTTTGGAAGAATTGTCTTAAATACCTGTTCGTCACAAATCAGTGACATTACCTTTGGTCCGACCTTAACCTTTAGTATGGGCATTTTAGCGCCACGCAGATACTTTGGTGTCTGGTCAGTAACAATTTTGGGAAGATTGGCATCTTTTAGTTTAATCTTTTTCTTATCAATTACATAAAAGGACATGGTCTGCGCATTGCTTTCCATTGCCTGACGCTGTTCTGTGGATTTTTTCTCAGCCTTGCGTGCGACGATATACAAAACAACTAATAATACAATCAGAACAGCAATAATAATCAATGCAGCTTTTAGTAGTGTAGACATATTTTCCTCCGTTCTTTCGGTTTTAGTTTTTGAGAATATATACATTTTAGCATTGATATGATAAAATTACAATTATTTTCTGATTTTTTTGACCTTGACATCATTTTTTAAAAAATATGACAAGCTACATTGAGCAAAAGGAGGCAGATGATGCAATATATATTTGAATCAGTCAAAGATACATGGTATTGGATGATAGATAATATATTTTATATTAATATCGTACTCAGTATCTTCATCATTTTTTTTCAGCGCAGAGATACGAAGGCCATATGGGCATGGCTGCTTCTTCTTAATTATGTTCCCATCGTTGGATTTATTCTTTATCTGATTATCGGGCAGAACCTCCACAAATCAAAGATGTTTAAGGTGAAGGAAATGGAGGAGGAAATTAACACAGCCATTAGAAAGCAGGAAAACACCATTTATAATAATGAGTTTGATGAAAAATTTCATATTACGGATGAGAGGCTGAGCGATTATAAAGATCTGGTACTTTACAATCTGGAAGCCAGCAGGGCAAAATATACAGAAAACAATGAGGTACGAATTTTTACGGATGGTGATGATAAATTTGAGGCTTTAATTATGGCAATGAAAAATGCAAAAAAAAGCATTCATATACAATATTATATCATAAGCGAAGGAGAACTCTTTGGTGAAATACTGGATGTGCTTGAAAAAAAGGCAAAGCAGGGAGTTGAAGTAAGGGTACTCTATGACAGTCTTGGAAGCAAGAAAATCGGAACAAACAATATTAAGAGAATGAAACAGGCAGGAATCAAGGTGGGAGAATTTTTTCCGGCATTTCTTGGAATTTTCCAAATACGTGTCAACTATAGAAATCATAGAAAAGTAGTTGTCATTGATAATGAATGCGCCTATGTCGGTGGATTTAATATTGGGGATGAGTATATCGATAAGGTGAAAAAATTTGGTCACTGGAGAGATACACATTTTGAGATTAAAGGAGAGGCAGCGAACGAACTTCAGCTAAGATTTATGCTGGACTGGGACTATGCCACAAAAGAAAATCTTTTTCATATCCATACACAGAAGTATCTCAAACATAATTTTAAAAAGAAACATGATAAGATTGGTATGCAGATTGTCAGCAGCGGACCTGACTCGAAGAGACAGGAAATCAGAGATAATTATCTGAGACTGATCACAAAGGCGAAAGAGAGAATCTATATCCAGACACCATATTTTATACCGGATGAGGCAGTTCTTCAGTCGCTAAAAATTGCCGCTCTTTCCGGAATTGATGTAAGACTGATGATACCATGTAAACCCGATCATCCGTTTGTATACTGGATCACATATTCTTATGCCGGAGATTTGCTTGAATCAGGAGTAAAGTGTTACTGTTATGAAGGCGGATTTCTCCATGCAAAAGGAATGGTGGTGGATGGAATCGTGAGTTGCTATGGTACTGCCAATATGGATATTCGCAGCTTTGATTTGAATTTTGAGGTCAATGCAGTCATCTATTCTCCGGAGGTTTCGATGGAGCTTGAAAGAATTTTCTTAGATGACATGACAAAGTGTAGTGAGATGACAAAATATGATTATGCAAAACGGGGCATGATGATCCGAATGAAGGAACAGGTGTCAAGATTGTTTACACCATTGATGTAGGAGCTTTGATGTTTGCTGCCACGGCACATGGGAAAGATGAGAAATTTCCGACATAGTGGATTTAGACACAGTGAATTTAGACATAGTGAATTTCGACACAGTGAATTTTGACATAGTGCCCTTGCTAAGGTGAAATGTTTCGGATAGTGTCATTTCTCATGCCATCTGCATATCATATAGAAATAGAAAGTCAGGGTGTGTTGGAAAAATGGAGAAGCATTATCTCACAGACAAATATCATCCTTTGCCGGAAGGATATAAACCGGCTGATTTGGTAAGAGCACCAGTGCCCTTTTTGGCACCGGTGAATGATATGAAACGTTACATAAGTGTGGTTGTTTATGATCCCATCAGAAAACTATTTCATGCCTGTGCAAAAGACGGGCTGAGTCTGATGGGAATTTCTGCATTTCGGGCTTTTGAGCGTCAAAAAGAAATCTACGAGAATAGTGTAAGGAAAAGAGGCAGGGAATATACATCGAAGCGGATTGCCTATCCGGGAACAAGCGAGCACCAGACTGGTCTTGCAATCGATGTATCATGCGCAGCAGTGGATTATGATCTGGTGGAAGAATTTGAATATACAGATGAAGGAATGTGGCTCAAAAAACATGCGCATGAGTTTGGCTTTGTTTTTAGTTTTACGCGGGAAAATGAAGAATATACCGGATATATTAACGAACCCTGGCATATCCGGTACCAGTGTGAAGAGGCAAGGTTTTATGACGGGGATTGAATTGTGCATCTTCTCTAGAGTAGTAGTCCCTTAGGTGGAGAGCTTCGGCAAATTATAATATTGCAAATTTATCACATTTATATTATCATATATTGGTGCAGACAGACCGGACTGTTCACATCAGAGTTTACGGATGTAAGGAATGGATGGGTGATATGCCTGTAGAAAGATTAATATAGAAATGGAGGATTTGTGTGATCAGATTAATCATAGTAGCAATATTTTTAATTTTCATATTTATTCTTAGTATACCGATTTTTTTAATAGAGTGGATTATTGGAAAGATTAACATAAATGCGAGACATCGATTTGCCAGATGGTTTGTTGACAAAGTGTTTAGAATTATCCTTTTTATTGTTGGGGTAAAGGTTGAGGTCACCGGAAAGGAAAATATTCCGGATGAACCGTGTCTTTTTGTGGGAAATCATAATGGAATTTTCGATATTCTTGTCACTTATGTGGCAGTAGGAAAGGTCATGGGATTTATTTCAAAAAAAGAGATGAAAAAAATACCATTTCTCCATTTGTGGATGGTGTATGTGAATTGTCTTTTTATTGACAGGGAAAATATCAAGGAAGGACTAAAAACGATTTTGCAGGCGGCTGAAAATATCAAAAATGGTGTTTCCATGTTTGTATTTCCGGAAGGTACACGTTCGAAAGATGGAAAGATGAATCCATTTAAAGAAGGATCCATGAAAATGGCACAACGCTCCAACGGAATCATCGTTCCGGTTGCCATTACAGGAACGGCACAGATTTTTGAAAGGCAGTTTCCAAGAATGAAGTCAGGTAAGGTAACAGTGGATTTCGCAAAACCGTTTAATATGAATGAGCTTCCTAAGGAAGAGAAGAAATTCGTTGGTTCGTATGCGCAGAACATCATTCAGGAGATGCTTGATTTAAGAGAACAGGGTTAAATAATATACAAATTGTATGGTGTTGTAAAGCAGCCACATTAACAAAGAGTTTTGTTGATGTGGCTGCTTTTTATGTACACGTCCCGCATGAGGAATGTTCCGACTGTGTCGGATGCGGGGAGGTGCGGCGAGTAGGAAGGGAACAAGTTCCCCACCTGCTCGATTTATTTAAACCATATAAAGTTATGATGAATAATACTGGAAATAATAAGAAGTATGAATTATAATATGAAAAGACAGAAAAAAACGATATGTGGCTGGCATATCGTTTTGGAGAATAATATGAAAAAAAATGAAATTTAATTTCTATGGTTATATAATAAAACATAGAAATTAATAAAAAATGAGTTTCTTATTAACCTTTCAAGAATAAATTTTGAACAATTTGTAAATAAGATTCAAGTGTCAAAAACTGACTTCATGTCTGGATTAACGGACACTCTGATCAAAATAAAGAAGAACGAGGTAAAAATTATGGCGAGAAGTTTAACAATGCTCACAGATTTATATGAACTGACGATGATGCAGGGATATTTTAAAAGTGGAGCGGATGAAACCGTGGTGTTTGATGCGTTTTACAGAAAGAATCCGAATGATGGAGGATTTGCGATTGCGTGCGGTCTGGAACAGGTGATTGACTATATCAAAAAACTGAAGTTTTCGTACAATGATATTGATTATTTGAGAAGTCTTGGTATCTTTGATGAGGATTTCCTTGACTATTTAAGTTCTTTCCGCTTTACCGGAGATATTTATGCAATTCCGGAAGGTACGGTTGTATTTCCGATGGAACCACTCGTAAAAGTCGTTGCTCCTATTATGGAAGCACAGCTTGTGGAAACTGCAATCTTAAATATTATCAATCATCAAAGTCTGATTGCCACGAAGGCTGCCAGAGTTGCCTATGCGGCGCAGGGGGATGGAATTATGGAGTTTGGCCTTCGACGTGCACAAGGACCGGATGCCGGTATTTACGGTGCCAGAGCAGCTGTCATTGGAGGATGCATAGGAACATCGAATGTGCTTACCGGAAGAATGTTTGATGTACCGGTAAAAGGAACACATGCACACAGCTGGATTATGAGTTTTCCGGATGAATATACAGCATTTAGGACTTATGCCGATTTGTATCCGTCAGCATGTATTCTGTTGGTTGACACCTATGATACACTTCGCTCTGGTGTGCCGAATGCCATAAAAGTCTTTACTGAGATGCGAGAAAAGGGAATCCCGCTTACTTATTACGGAATCAGACTTGACAGTGGTGACCTTGCCTATCTCTCAAAGAAGGCTAGAAAAATGCTTGACGAAGCAGGATTTGAAGATGCTGTGATCTCTGCATCAAGTGATTTGGATGAATACTTAATCGACAGTTTAAAAACACAGGGAGCAAAGATTACTTCATGGGGTGTCGGAACCAATCTGATCACATCAAAAGACTGTCCTTCATTTGGCGGTGTCTACAAACTCGCTGCCATTATGGACAAAGAGACCGGCGAATTTATTCCAAAGATTAAATTATCAGAAAATACAGTCAAGATTACCAATCCGGGAAATAAGACAGTGTTCAGGCTTTATGATAAAGGGACAAATAAAATACTCGCTGATTTGATAGCGATGGCAGATGAGACCATTGATGAAAACAAAGACCTGCTGATTTTTGATCCTCATGAGACATGGAAGAAAACATTGCTTGAGGCGGGGGTATTCGGTGTGAGAGAAATTCTTGTGCCTGTATTTAAGAGAGGCGTGTGTGTTTACGAATCACCAAAAACAATGGAGATACAAGAATATTGTAAACGTGAGCAGGAGACGCTTTGGGATGAGACAAGACGTCTTGTAAATCCACATAAAGTATATGTAGATTTGTCTGACCGCTTGTACGAACTCAAGAAAAAACTGCTTGATAATCATAATATTCCAAGAAAATCAAAATAATCATCATATCCTGAAAAAGATAAAGAATGGTAAGAGTATGGAGAAAGATATGGAGATCGAACACATTCATCCAAAAGACATAGAAAAAAGAAGTATGGAAATCATAGAAAGTGAAATGGGAGACACTTCGCATTTGGCACCGGAGGAAAAGCTGGTTGTCAAAAGGGTCATTCATACAACTGCTGACTTCGACTATCGTTACAATCTGAAGTTTTCAAAAGATGTGGTAAGGCACGCCAAGGAGTTGCTTCTGAATAACGCTGTCATTATTACGGATACGAATATGGCCAAAGCGGGGATTAATAAAGCTGCGCTAGACCGGTTAGGATGCGAAATAGAATGCTTTATGGCTGATGAAGAGGTTGCAAAAACTGCAAAAGAAAAAGGACTCACCAGGGCAGTGGTTTCTGTTGACAAGGCAATGAAACTGTATAAGGGAAGAAATGTCATTTATGTCATAGGAAATGCTCCCACTGCTCTGATTCATATTGCAGAATTGATTGAACAAAAGGTGTTTGAACCCGGTCTTGTCATAGGAGCCCCCGTGGGATTTGTGAATGTCATACAGTCGAAAGAACTGATTAAAAAGTGTGATGTTCCTTATATTGTGGCAGAGGGAAGAAAAGGTGGAAGCACAGTGGCAGCGGCAATCTGCAATGCGATTCTGTATCAGATTTATGATAGAAATAGATAATGGAGCAGGTGGATCAAAGAAGCCAAAAAGGCCACAAAAAGAGTTGATTTTGGACAGGTAGCAGATGAGCTGTCATAGTTGAGTTGAAAAGAGGAAAAGATGGCAAGATTATATGGCGTGAGTATCGGACCAGGCGATTATGAATTAATGACATTAAAAGCAATAAGAGTGCTAAAGGCATCAGAGGTGATCGCAGTTCCGAGAACAAAAAATGAAAATACAATGGCTTTGTCTATCATTCAAAATGGAATTGATCTGTCAGATAAGGAAATTCTGTATTGTGATTTTCCAATGACAAGGGATAAGAACGTGTGTGAGAAGAATTATGAAAAAATAAGTGTCCGGATTATGCAATATCTCGACAGAGGAAGAGATGTGGCATTTATCACAATTGGGGATGTTTCTATTTATTCTACGTTTTCTTACATTGCAAGGTTGTGCATCAGAGCGGGATATGATGTTGAATCAGTTCCCGGAGTACCCAGTTTTCTGGCAATTGCGGCAAAACTGAATCAACCCCTTGCGAGGGGCAACGAGGATATACTCATTATGTCCGGAAAAAGTAAGAATTTTGATGAATTGATGAAGACAGATACCAATAAAGTGATTATGAAGGGGAACAAAAGCATCGATAAAATCAAGGCGTTAGTAGAAGAGGAAGAAGTTTTTCGCGGAAAAAAAATCATGGGGATGGAAGACTTTGGACTTGCCACGGAAAAAGTATACAATAACGCAGATGAAATCGGAGAATGCGGATATTTTACAACATTGATTATAGGATGAAAGAGGAAATGAGAAAACAATGCTTGATACATATATATTTCACGGAAAGGAAAAATTAAGATGCGGCTATACAACCGGTTCATGCGCTGCAGCGGCAGCGAAAGCATCTGCGCTTATGTTGCTTGGAAATTGCAGGATTGATGAGGTTAGTATATCCACTCCGAAAGGAATTGATCTGAATCTCCTGGTGGTGGATGTATCAGGCAATTTTTCTGATGGAGAAAGATTTGTGAAATGTGGCATCGTCAAAGATGGGGGAGATGATGCAGATGTCACGGATGGCATCACTGTTTATGCAAAAGTGTCCCTGTGCGAGCAGGGCATTCAGATCTTGGGAGGAGAGGGAGTAGGTATTGTAACGAAGAAAGGGCTTGACCAGCCTGTGGGAAATCATGCAATCAATTCGACGCCCAGAAGGATGATTACCAAACATTTGCTGGAAGTCATGGAAGAGCAGGAATATGGTGGGGGATTGAAGGTTGAAATTTCTATACCCGCCGGAGTAGAGCTGGCAAAAAAGACGTTTAATCCCAGACTGGGAATTGAAGGTGGAATATCAGTGATTGGAACGACAGGAATCGTGGAACCTATGAGCAATGCGGCAATTGTAGAGACTATCAGGATAGAAGAAAGGATGTTAAGGGAGACAGGAAGAAAAAATGTACTGATCACACTTGGAAATTATGGTAAAAGTTTCTTGAAAAATGAAATGCCGGATGTTTTAGAACGATGTGTGACATGCAGCAATTTTATCGGGGAAGCGATTGATTTTGCACTGGAATTTGGATTTGAAGGTGTCCTGATGGTAGGACATATAGGGAAAATGGTAAAGCTTGGAGCCGGTATTATGAATACCCACTCAGCAAATGCAGATGGAAGAATGGATGTGCTGATCAGTTGTGGGGTGAGAGCCGGAATAGAAAGCAATAAGCTGATAGAAATTGCAGATTGTGTGACAGTAGATGATGCGCTTGAGGTTCTGATGGAACATCCATTGTATGATAAAATGATAGAGATCCTGATGGAGAGAATCGATTTTTATCTTAACAATAAAGTGAAAAATGAAATTCCTATTGCAGCCATTATTTTTTCCAACAGATATGGTATCATTGGAAAAACAAAAAAAGCGGACGAACTGAAAAATGTGATACTGTCAGAGAGTAGGAAGTAATAAAAGGAAAACAACATATTATATCGTAAGTTTCTAAAAGGATGAAACATAGGAGATAGAGGGAGGAAAAGAATGGTAAATTTTGTCGGAGCAGGACCCGGTGCAGAGGACCTAATCACCATTAGAGGAGCGAAGTTGCTGGGAAGTGCAGATGTGATTATTTATGCAGGTTCTTTAGTGAACCCGGCATTACTTCAATATGCAAGGGAAGGCTGTGAAATTTACAATAGCGCTTTGATGAATCTGGAAGAAGTGATGGAGGTCATGCTTGATGCAGAACGCAAAGGAAAGATGACCGTAAGGCTTCATACGGGAGATCCCTGTCTGTATGGTGCGATCAGAGAACAGATGGATCTTCTTGAGGAATATGGCATTGCATATGAGTATTGTCCGGGGGTAAGCTCGTTTTGTGCAGCAGCGTCTTCCTTGAATGCGGAATACACTTTACCAGGGGTATCCCAGACAGTGATCATCACCAGAATGGCAGGCAGGACTCCGGTGCCGGAACGTGAAAATATCAGCAGTCTTGCAGCACATGGTGCAACAATGGTGATTTTTTTAAGCACAGGAATGTTAAAGGAATTGTCAGAGGAATTGATGGCCGGAGGCTATGCAAAAGAGACACCGGCAGCGATTTGCTATAAGGCGAGCTGGCCAGAGCAGAAAGTATGTCGGTGCAGTGTCGGAAATCTGTATGAAACAGCGGTAAATAATGATATCAAAAAGACAGCATTGATCGTGGTAGGAAATATTCTTGGAGATGACTATGCATTGTCAAAGCTGTATGATAAGTCATTTGAAACAGAATACAGAAAGGCGAAAGAATGAGTTTTGAATTGAAAAAAGTGGTATTGATTTCCTTTACGGCTGCAGGGGACAGACTGGCCTATGAAATAGAAAAAGCATTATTGGAAAGCGGATTCAAAGAGAATCCTTCCTGCCGGTATGAGTGTGAGAGATACTGTTATGAATCCTATAATGCATTTCATGGAATCTCTTTTCAAAGTGGAAGAAAAGTATTGGAAAATGTGTTTAACGAATGTGAGAGCATTATTTTTATAGGCACCTGTGGTATGGCGGTCAGAATGATGAACGGACTTGCCTGTAGCAAAGACAAAGACCCTGGAATTGTTGTGGTGGATAGTGAAGGAAAATTTGCCATTTCCTTCTTGTCAGGTCATCTCGGCGGAGCAAATGCATTGACGGAGCAGATTGCCAATATGATCGGAGCCATTCCGGTCATCACTACTGCCACAGATGTAGGGAAGAAGTTTTCGCCGGATATGTTTGCAAAAAAGAATCATCTGTATATCACTGATTTAACAATGGCAAAGATTATGGCAAAAGCAGTACTTGAGGGAGAAGGAATTGCTATTGAAAGCGATGGTTACATCGTCAATGTGAAAGAAACTGCTCCAATCAACAGTGAAAATCATTTTCATATTTATATTGGTTTATGTACTCAAAAACTTCAAAAAATAAAAGAAAAGCATCACCACACATTGTGGCTCATTCCAAGAGATCTGGTGATTGGAGTGGGATGCAAAAAAAACACGGATGTTGTGACATTTGAAAATGAAATGATAAGACGTTTACAGGAAAATGAGATTGATGTAAGGCGTGTGCGTGAATTGCATACAATTGATATCAAAAAAAATGAGCCGGCAATCAGGTCATTTGCAAAAAAATACAATCTTGTCTGTCGATTTTATCATGCAGATGAGCTTCGAAATGTACAGGGAGATTTCCTTGCATCTGAATTTGTTGAAAGGATTACCGGGGTGGACAATGTATGTGAACGAAGCGCATTGATTGACGCAGAAAAACTGATTGTGAGAAAATGTGCACAAAATGGAATCACGTTTGCTGTAGCTCAATATGAGAAATGGAGGATTATAGCAGAATGAAACTTTATTTGGTAGGTTTTGGTCCGGGAAATTTTGAAGGGATGACAATTAAGGCAAAAAAATGTATTGAAAACAGTGATATCATTGTCGGATATACGGTCTATGTTGATCTCATCAAACAATATTTTCCGGATAAAGTATTTTTTTCGACTCCAATGCGAAAGGAGACGGACCGTGTCAGGGAAGCGGTCAGACTTGCGATGGAAGGCAATAATGTTTCTATTATATGCAGTGGAGACAGTGTGGTGTACGGAATGGCAGGACTTGCCTATGAGATTTTGAATCAATATCCAAATGGATATGATACCCTGAAAGAGAAGGGTTGTCATACAGGTAGGGTTGAGATTGAAGTTGTTCCGGGAGTCACAGCAGCAGTATCGGGGTCAGCTTTATTAGGGGCAGTTCTTACCAATGATTTTTGTGTGATCAGTCTGTCTGATTTGATCACTCCATGGGAAACAATTGAAAAGAGAATCGAATGCGCGGCCATGGGAGATTTTGAGATTGCCATTTATAACCCATCTTCAAAAAAGAGAGCAGATTATTTGGAAAAAGCATGTGAAATTCTGTTGAAATACCGTGACGGTGATTGTGTCTGTGGCTATGCCATGAATATCGGAAGAGAGAACGAAAACTGGAAAGTAACGACACTTGTGGAACTAAAGAAGATGGAGCTTAATATGTTTACAACTGTATTTATTGGAAACAGTCAGACAAAAAATATGGATGGGAAAATGGTTACTCCAAGGGGATATGGCATTACATAAAAATAATAGTTACAGTCTGTTTATGCTTTTTGTGCACTAGATACAACATACGTTACTTGAGCCGGATTTTCACAATTACCTATAATAGAATAACCATACAGGGAGGAAGAGAGTTATGCAGAAGATTCAGATTATTATTTTTGGTGGGACAACCGAAGGAAGGCTTTTGGGGGAATATGTGTCAGAATTAAAACTGCCTGCCTTTGTCAGTGTTGCCACTGATTATGGTGAACAATTGATCAAAGAGTCAGAATATCTGCATATTCTCAAAAAACGGATGGATGAGGAGGCGATGAATGCGTTTTTTGAAAGCAATGATATTCGTATCATCATAGATGCAACCCATCCTTTTGCAAAAGAAGTGACAAAAAACATTAAGAATGTTGCAGAAAAAAGAAATCTTAAGTATTACAGGGTAGTCAGGGAAAATACGGGGGGAGAAAGAAAATGGCAAGAGGGAGGGGTCCTATGGTTTAATCATTTGGAAGACATCATTGATTATTTAAACCATAATGAGGGAGATATTTTTGTCACAACCGGAAGCAAGGACATTGCCAAAATAGCTAAAATCAAAGATGCCTGTAAAAGATGTGTACTGAGAATATTGGATGTCCCTCAAATGGTGGAAACCTGTTGTGAAATGGGATTTGACAGGGAACGCATCATCGCAAAAAGAGGACCGTTTTCTTATGAGGAAAATAAAAGGGATTTTTCGGGATATCATTGTCAATATCTTGTGACGAAAGAAAGTGGAAAAGCCGGTGGATTCTCAGAAAAAGTAAAGGCGGCAACAGATGTAGGAATGGAAGTCCTTGCCATCAAAAGACCACAGGAGGAAGGGATTCAAATGGAGGAGATGAAAAAGAGGCTCAAAGCGTTTGCAGGTTCACAAACGGAACGGCCCACAGAATTAGGAAATGAATCACAAAAAAAGATCTGTATCGTAGGAATTGGCATGGAGGGGAAGAATACCATTACGGTTGAGGGAAAAAGATGGATTGAAAATGCCGATTTACTGATTGGTGCAAAAAGAATGGTTGAGTCGGTAACGAAATATCGTGAATCCGAAGAATCACCAAAATTATTTGTGGGGAATGTCAAAGAGACCGGACAGAAAGAAATTTTTGTCTCTTATGACAGCGATGAAATAGCCGGAACGATCAAAAAATCGAATCACAAAAACATAGTAGTTCTGATGTCTGGTGACTGCGGATTTTTCAGTGGGTGCAAAAAACTTCTGGAAAAAATGGATGGCTATGATGTCAAAATCGTGAGTGGAATATCATCGGCAGTCTATTTTGCCAATGCAATCGGAATCAGTTGGCAGGATATGAATTTTGTGAGCCTTCATGGAACATGTTCTAATGTCATAACAGAAATCAAAAGTCATGCAAAAACGTTCTTTCTGCTGGGTGGAACGATGGGAGTTGGTGATCTGTGTTTCAAAATGATGGAATATGGTTATGGCAATCTTCAGGTTTATGCAGGGGAAAATCTTGGATTGGAAAATGAAAGAATCCTTTCAGGAAAAGCGAAGTCAATGACAGGGGCAGATTTTTCGGGTCTGAGCGTTATGCTTGTGCTCAATCATGAGCCGGAAGACAATCCATTATTTGGTATACAGGACGATGCATTTATCAGAGAAAAAGTTCCGATGACAAAATCTGAAATCAGGGCAGTGGTGATGTCAAAACTCAATATCAAAAAGACAGATGTA
>CACYDA010000288.1 GCA_902773095.1 uncultured Lachnospiraceae bacterium
ATTTTTGTCGCTGTCTTTCCCATCGCAAGAAAACCCTTCGATGATGATAAATGGCATCCTATTCGCAACACAACATTCCCTCCTCTTATAATCTTCATATTCTATTTTAAAAGCTAGTTACTTGCATCATTCTCCAAATATTATTCCATTTCTGATTTTATTATCATCTTATGATGTTACATATTCTACCTTAAGCCCTATTTTTCCGGCTTCAAGAATCATCTTTTCATTTTCCCTATTTGTCGTTCCAAACAATGGTGTCGTCACGATTACTTTTTCGCATTGACGCAATAATTCCATCGCTTTCTCCCCTTCCTTTTGTGTGGCACACTCAAATGCCGGACAGCAAACAACGTAATCTGTCATCTGCTTTGCAAAATAGGCATCCAAATCATTTTCCTGCAATATCCCTGCTGCAAATGGGATTCCCTGCTGTGACAATTGATGAAACACTGAGACTCCGGTTCCATTTCCCGCTATCACAAATACTTTTGGAACTCCTTCTTGTTTCTTCATAAATACGGTACTGATTTTAGAATTGAAACTTCCTGACTTTACATGATATAACGTATCAATGAAATCTCCCTGAAACACTTCCTCACACTTTGCATACCGGACGATTTTTCCCCCATCAACACAAAGTACCTTATCCGAAATCAGTCTGACCAGTTCAAGCTCATGCAGTGACATGACGACAGAAGTCTGGGTTCTCGCCATATTTTTCAAAATTTCCAACACTTCAATCTTATGTTTGATATCAAGAAATGAGGTTGGTTCATCCAGAATGATGAGATCCGGTTCCTGGCAGATGGCCATAGCGATTCTGACCTTCTGCTTTTGTCCGTCACTGACTTTCATGTAATCATTATATCTTATATCTATGGCATCTACAAGCTGTAAAGCAGATTTTACTTTTTCTTTATCTTTCGCCGACAAATGTCCAAATCTTCCTGTATGAGGGTATCTTCCCATGCATACTACTTCCTCACAGCTCATCATATCCTGATGAATCTTATCCGTCGAAACAAACGCCAGCTTTTTTGCCAGTTCTTTCTCCTTAATCTTTTCAATCTCCTCACTGTCAACAAAAACTTCTCCTGACACTTTTTTCAGTTGTTTCGCAATACTTTTTAAAATGGTTGATTTCCCTGCGCCATTGGGTCCGATTACCGTTAAAATCTCCCCTTTTTCGACAGAAATATTAATCTTTTCGATGAGTGGTTTTTTACCATATCCAACGGATAACTCTTTTGTTTCAAGAAAAAATTCCATATACATTCTCCAACATTTTCATTTTTTTATTGAACGATTCATGACCGCTTTCTCTGCCTTTGTATCATCATCACGATCACAACCGGCGCTCCAAATAAGGAGGTAACGGAGCTGATACTAAGCTCTGTGGGAGCAAATACTGTCCTTGCAATCAAATCACAAAGCAGACAGAATACGCCGCCACCAAGAAAACACCCGGGAATAATCCGTTCAGGCTTTGATGTTTTGAATAGATTTCTGATCATGTGGGGAACTGCAATTCCCACAAATGAAATTGGACCGGCAAATGCTGTCACTGTCGCTGACAGAATCCCTGATAAGATTACAAGGGATGCCCGGAATAGTTTTATATTCACTCCCAAACTTTTTGCCTGAGATTCTCCCAACTGATAGGCTCGGATTGGTTTTGATAAAAATACGGAAACCAAAAGCCCACTAACGACTGCAATCAAAATGATTTTCACATTATCCATTGTCATTCCTGAAAAACTTCCAAGGGACCAGTTATGAAGGTTGACAATGTTAGAATCGTCTGCAAATGTCACAACAAAATCTGTGATGGCGGAACAAATATATCCAATCATCACTCCGCAGATTACCAGAATTGACATGCTGTTCACTTTCCCCGAAACGATGAGGATAAATCCAATGGCGACCATAGCTCCAACAAACGCCGCTGTAATTAACATCCATGAATCAATGGCAAATCCATGTCCAAGCATCAGAATCATGACAAGTGCCACCGCAAGTTTTGCCGCATGTGAAATTCCAAGAACAAAAGGTCCTGCAATCGGATTTGAAAAGAAAGTCTGTAGCAAGTATCCCGAAATTGACAATGCTCCTCCGAGAAGCAATGCAGCAAGTGCTCTTGGAATTCTGATATTCCATACAATTTTACTTTGAAGCGTATTTCCCTTTCCCATCAGCACATCTATCAAATCCGCAATCTTGATTTTTGCACTTCCCATATAGATGTTTAAACCAAACAGTATGATCAGTAACATGACCAATATGCCATAATAAATCATACTGTTTCTGACAGATTTATCATTCTTTTTCAATATTGTTTTTTCTTCCAATTCATCTTTTTTCATCTTATCTGTTTTGATTCCTCTTGACCCATTTCTATTTTACTTCAATCACTCTTACTTCAATTTGTACATATACTTAAAATCATAGTCCTCCCCTGTCATCATATAATAGAATTCCAATATCATTTTTGATATTCCTGTTGTTTCCTGAAACATATTCTTTTCCGTACACCAGACATTCCCCTCTTTTACTGCCTTTGAATCCTTTAATTCCGGACATTTTCCCAGCAGCTCCTCTATGGTATAAACATTACCATCAATGGAACTGTTATAAATCAGGTAATCCGCATCGGTTGCTTTTTCAATAAATTCTTCCATCTGGATATTCATTGTTGACAGTGCATTTTCATCTGTCAGATTGTCAAAAAGATAGGTTCCTCCCGCCATTTCTATCATCTTTGCAATATAATCTCCGGATTTTCTCACGTTCACAACCCCTCTGGAATTGACATAAAAGTATCCAACTGTCGCTCCTTTATCTTCACTCTTTTCATTTCCAATCATATTATTTAAATCGCTGATTTCCTTTTCAAAAAATGCTTCTGCCTCATCTTCCTTGTCAAGCAGTACGCCATATAGTTTAATCCACTCCACTCTTCCAAGCGGATGGGCTTCTGTGCTTGACTGCTCCACAATGACCGGAATCCCAAGTTCTTCTATCTTTTCCTTGACTTCCGGTTTGTGATAAATCATGGTATTCTCAACGGCAAGGTCACATCCGTTTGCCAAAATCATTTCGTAGTCAGGCGCACTATACTTTCCCGCATAGATCACATCACCATTCTGCATGGATGTTTTGATTTCATCAATATACCAGTCATTTTCCTTCGTTCCTGTCATTTTTACGGATGAAAGTCCATCAATGGCAAGTAACAGATCCATTTGGGAAGAAGATACCATATAAATATTTTGAAGCGGCTGTCTGATTACTGTCATTTTTTCTTCGGTGACAGGCACTTCTTTCCCCTCTGGTACCACTAAAAACTTTTCCCCGGTTGATAAAGTGATAACCTTATATCCATCCTGATAATAATCCACACCAAACTGCATCGCATATTGCAATTTCATTGAATGGTCAAATACCAGATGACCATCCGTTGTCTGTTCCCTGCTGCTGCTTTTACTGCATCCGGAACACAGGCAGAGCACTAACGCCAATAATATCCATATCACTTTTCTTTGATTTCGAATCCACACCATTGTCCTGTTCCTCTTTTAGATTTTTTTACTATTTCACATTCTCATTTTTTCTATTTTGCAGGAATGCTTTTTCGTATCTTCATCATAGTTAATACCGACCAACAGTATATCGCCTGTATATTCACTGATCAGACTCGGATAGTCTTTTTCTTTGATCTGACTGATAGCACCCTGTGCCGTTTGATTCCATTTGAGTTCTACTATCATTGCCGGAAGAGAAGTATTATGCTTTGGAAGAAATACAACATCTGCTATGCCGTGTCCTGTCGGCAGTTCCTCGACTTTCAAATAGTAATCTACACATACGATATACGCGAACTTGATCACATACCGGAGTGCCTGCTCGTTATTGTAGAACATAGGTGCATAATTTGTGTTACGCACTCGAACAATGGCATTGACTACTTCTTCTTCATTTCCGTTCAATGTATCCTGCAACAGCTTTTCAGAATCACGCACCAGTTCACTCAGCCGCTTGTTGGTTGGCCGATTCAGCAGTCTCTTGAATTCAATACGCAATTCTTCGTTAGGGATACGTGCCTGGGATGTTTCAGAATCATAAACCAAATAACCAAGATGTATCATCAGTGTCAGAACATCATCACAGGAATTGAATGTCTCAAAGTCATTCTCAAAATCATCTGTATAAACCTCTACAGTTTCTCCGGCTATAAGACGCAATATCTTATTCTGCAAATCGTCCATATTCATTCCTACATAGGTTTTGAGTGATTCGGCGGTTGAAGTCTTTCTCCAATACGACCTGTATTCTTCCATCTGCATTGCCATCATTACAGAATACGGATTATAAATAGGCTCACTCCTCTTAAAGTCATAACCATCATACCATTGCTTTGCCTGCTCAAAGCTCATGCTATATTGTTCGCACATGCCTTTGACCTCAGTTTCGGTAAAACCTGTATATTTTGCAAAAGGTCCCGGTTGAAGAATCGTAAACTCTCTGAAATCAGAAATAGCTGATTCCGAGCCATCTTTTTTAATCGGCAGAATACCCGTCATATACGCTGCTGCAAAAATTTTTGATGTTGTACTGCTACTCTTGAAAAGCATCCTTAAAAACCGCAAATATTCTTTCGTAATATGAGGAGTTTCCCTGATTGGTGCATCCCATTCATCAATGATCATGATAAATTTAGGTTTCCCTGATTCAACAGTGTTGATCAATGTCTGGTCGAATGTTGAACCTTTTTTTAATGATGGATACTCAGATAGTAATTCTTCTGTGACATTTTCTTCAATGAATGAAATTAGAAATTCCGGCTCTACTTTTCCGAGCAGATTTGACATATCAAGATATATCACATTGTATTGATTACGGTGGTCTTTATACGAATCCAATTTACTGATATCTTTACCATCAAATATACTTTCAGACTTGCAGGTGTGGTCATAATAGGCACACAGCATTTGTGCAGCATACGACTTGCCAAAACGACGGGGACGGCTTATACATAAAAGTCGATCAGGAGTATTAATTCTATCGTTTATCAAACCAATCATCCCTGTTTTATCTTGATAATTTCCATTCAATATTTCCGAAAATCCGCTATTGCCGGGATTAAGATATGTTCCCATCAAATGTTATCCCCTTTCTTCTAATCTGTTTCAATAATACCATAAAGTCAATTGAGAGAGAAGTCATTTTTGATATAATCAAAAAATGCAACATCCATAGCATACAGAAAATCTGCCTGCTATGGATGTTGCTACTTGTTATTTATTGTTTGTATAATTTTTTACTTGCATTATTTTTTGTCATTTGTATTTTATCTGCTATTTGTAAGATTGTAAAAGGAAATCTTTACTCTTTAACTGCACCTTTTACCCAATGTCCGTTGCCATCGACGTAGTATTTTCCATTTTCTACCCATTCATCCACTGCCATAACACCATTGGCTTTCAGATAATAGTATACTGTGCCTTCCTGGTACCATCCTGTCTGCATATATCCGTTTTCATCAAAGTGATACCATTTTTCGTCAATCTTCTTCCACTGATTTTTCGGATACGTTCCATCTGCCAGCTTGTACCACCAGCCGTTGCTGTCATGCTTCCATGTTCCGGTCTGTGTACCCTCTTTTGTCTTTCCTTTTACCCATTTACCA
>CACYDA010000289.1 GCA_902773095.1 uncultured Lachnospiraceae bacterium
TATTTCTAGCTATTATTATTTTAGATTATTGTTATTATATCCGTTTCCAATCCGTTTTTTTCACTGTCTCTATTATATTAAAAATTGATGATTGAGTCAATAACTATCTGTTTCGGATTTCTGCTTGTCTTTCATTTTTTTTATGTTATCATAGATTTTAGTTAAAATGTGATACTTCTTAGAACAATATTGAAATGGAGAATAAATGAACATGAATACTACTACGAATACCACCTATATGACAGATTCCAAGCCTAATATCATGACTGTCCCGCCCAATGATCCAACTTGTGAGAGGTTAATTATTGATTTTCACACACATACATTTCCTGACAGTCTTGCCAGGCGCGCCGTACTCAAACTCTCTCAGGCTGCAAGCCTGAAAAATTATCTTGACGGTACCTTGCTAGACCTCAAAAAATCTATGCAGCGATCAGGAATCCATTATTCTGTATTACTTCCTGTTGCCACAAAAACAGAACACTACCTTTCGATTAATAGCATTGCCAAAGAAGTTAATGCCACATCAAAATATGACCATTTGATTTCTTTCGGAAGTCTTCATCCTGACAATGCAAATTATAAAGAGATTATTGACGATCTTGCCGATTATCAGGTTCCCGGAATCAAACTTCAGCCAATCAATCAATTAAAAAGCATTGATGACATCTCTTATTTAAGGATTATTGACTACGCTGTTTCGATGGGACTTTATGTTCTGATTCATGCCGGATATGATATTTCCTCACCGGGAGCGGAATTTTCTACTGTTGCAAAGCTTAAAAATGTTGTGAATACAATTCACTCCGAAAAAATCATACTTGCCCATATGGGCGGAATCAATGAATGGGATTTAGTGGAAGAATGGATTATTGGTAAAGATGTATGCCTTGATACTTCTTTTGTATTAACTCCTCTTCGCCATATCTGTCAGAATGGGAATGTAACGTTCAAAGAGGATGGACCTCTTCCAATGGAACAATTTATAAGAATGGTGCGAAATCACGGAGTCAACCGCATTCTGTTTGGCAGTGACAGTCCATGGAGTGATCAGGGTGAATCCTTAAAAGCGATCCTGAAATCTCCTCTTACAGAGGAAGAAAAAACGGCAATCCTTGGAGAAAATGCAAAACATATACTCACAGAATGGTTATAAAATTATTAAGAATCTTCCTTTCAGCGCCCTGCGCACATAAAAATACGGAGTTGTCATCTCATGATTGATATGACAACTCCGTGAATAAGCATTTTTTATGCCTGGTTTTCTTTTGCTACAAGCATGTCTGCGCCATAGATTTTTCTCAATTTTGGTTTTTCAATCTTACCTGTGGCATTTCTTGGTATCTGTGCAAATATAATCTCTTTTGGTCTTTTATATCTAGGCATACCTGTACAAAATTCCTCAATCTCTTCTGTACTGCATTCCATGCCATCTTTAATCTCAATGATTGCTGCTGTCTTTTCTCCAAGTCTGTGATCCGGAAGTCCAATGACAGCCACATCCTTTACTTTATCAAATCTTCTGATAAAATCTTCAATCTGAACAGGATAAATATTTTCTCCGCCACTGACGATCACATCTTTCTTTCTGTCTACCAGAAAATAGAAGCCATCTTCATCCTGCATTGCCATATCTCCCGTGAAGAGCCAGCCGTCTTTTAATACTTCATTGGTAGCCTCTTCATTTCTGTAATAGCATGTCATCACTCCGGGACCTTTTACACAAAGTTCTCCCACTTCTCCCTGATTAACAACATTACCATTCTCATCAACAATCTTACATTCCCATCTGTATCCCGGTACACCGATTGCTCCAACCTTGTGTATATTTTCCATGCCAAGATGAACACATCCCGGACCTGTCGATTCCGAAAGTCCATAATTGGTGTCATAAGAATGATTTGGGAAATATTCTTTCCATCTTCTGATCAGAGAAGGTGGAACCGGCTGTGCACCGATATGCATCAGTCGCCACTGCGAAAGTTCATAATCTTCTTTCTTGATTGTACCATTATCCAATGCATCTAAAATATCCTGTGCCCACGGAACCAGAAGCCATACTATTGTACAATGCTCTGAGGATACTGCTGACAAAATATTTTCCGGTTTTGTTCCTTTTAGGAGAACTGCCTTGCTTCCTGCCACAAGGCTTCCCATCCAATGGAATTTCGCACCGGTATGATACAATGGCGGGATGCAAAGAAAGGTATCTTCCCTACCTGTCTCATGATGTTTCTGTTCCATCTCGGCAGCCTGTGTCAGACTCTGATGTTTGTGAAGTATAGCCTTCGGAAATCCTGTTGTTCCTGAAGAAAAATAAATCGCCCCGAAATCTTCATCCGTAAGAGTAATCTCTGGTGCCTGGCTGGAACAGTCTGCTACCAGTTCACGATAACTTTCAGCAAAATTAGGGCAATTATCTCCTACAAAGATTAGCAGGCGCCCTTTACTTAAACGCTCCGCATTTGTCTCAATCCTGCCAATGAACTCCGGTCCAAAGACAATCACATCCACCTCGGCCAGTTCAGCACAATACAAGATTTCTTCCGCATCATACCTGAAATTAAATGGGACAGCGATTGCTCCTGTCTTTAATACGCCAAAATAGATTGGCAGCCACTCTAAGCAATTATACATGATAATTGCTACTTTTTCGCCTTTTTTGATTCCTCTGCCAATGAGCATATTGGCAAATCTGTTTGCTTTCTCGTCAAATACCCGCCATGTAATCTCCCGCCTGTATGGCTGAAATCTTGTAGGCTGTATTAATTCATATTCTTTCCATGTCGTGCGTCTTGTATCTTTCTCATCCGGATTTAATTCCACTAATGCAATCTCATCAGGATACAATTTCGCATTTTTCTCTAAAATCTCTGTTACCGGCATTTTTCCTCTCCAATACATATATTATTTGTTCATCACTTTTTGTTGCTGCCTGTCAAACGACAATAATCATAACTATAATTTATCACACCATATATCAAAAATCCAGTTTTTTTCTAATAACTCTGGAAGTCGCATAAGTCAGGACTGCCAAAATAATCAAGTT
Source organism: uncultured Lachnospiraceae bacterium (assembly GCA_902773095.1). Lineage (GTDB taxonomy): Bacteria > Bacillota > Clostridia > Lachnospirales > Lachnospiraceae > Bovifimicola. The sequence goes on from CACYDA010000289.1 coordinate 3,050, forward strand.
TCGAAATCTCTGTCCCAGTGGTTTTATTTTTTCGCCTTCTTTGGATTTTGAGCCTGCCATACTCTTTTGAATTTTCTTATCTGTCACATTTACTTTGATATCTTTTTTTACCTGAGAACCTAACGCATCTGTGACATAATATGACACATCATAAGTACCTACTTTATTGATATCATAATTACCCATAATTACGACGGATGATGTGATATCATTTCCACATGTATCATAGGCCTTCACTTTTTCAAGCAGATTCACCTGTTCACCAAGTTTTAGATCAACACTATTAGCATTTACAATTCTGGCCTCGCATTCTTTCCAAGGATTCTCCGGTGTATCATCCGTAGGATCCCAGCCCGAATTGACATTGTCTAGTGGAAGTGTAATCGTGGCAGGTCTTTCGACAGTGGTAATTTCTCCCCAGTCACCATAGATGATCACTCTTGTTCCTTCCAGGCAATTATCGTAAATCCATTCTGCATCAGCACATGTCAGCCAGATATTGGAACCACTTGGCTGACCCGCCTGTAGATAATTGTACTTTTCACCATTAATCGAATCTTTTGTCTGCGATGCATACGGAACAGTTCCTATGATAATATCACTATTGAGCATATTGGCAAACCTTAAATACGTTCCATCATCCAACTGTTTCCATGCCTCTTTGCTCATGATTGTCATCTGTGTAATTCCGCCTACATTATCGGTATGCGCACTGCATGCCATCGTCTTTACAAGAGTAGTATAATTTCCACCAAGATCTCTGGTATACACAAACAGACAATTTGTTGATACATTGACTTTTAACATGTATGGCAATTCAAGGTCTGCATATACTGTCATTTTTCCCCTTGACAATACTCCCATAATGACCAATATAAAAGCAATTATCGCAATGAATGTTTTATGAAAAAACTTTTTTATATTCATGAACACCACTCCATACTATTGATCAGATTCTGATCATTTTCATTATTCAAAAATCCGCGTCCAAATTGTAACGCGGATTTTTGAATTTATTTTGTAAATTAATTCAGTCACATTCACTTTTTATCGGAATCCGTAATTCATTTATTCATCTTCTTCCGTAACAGTTACTTCCAGAGATTCGTCCATTTCTACATTATTTTCGTCACCCGTCTCAGATAATACAATTTCGCTTTCTCCGTACGGATTCTCTAATCCCTTAGCGCTTTCACTGTCTATCTCTACAGAGCTGCTGTCTTCTTCGGAAATATTCACTTCATTCATATCTGTACTGAGTTTCACTGTTCTGTATCTGCTCATACCGGTACCTGCCGGAATCAGCTTACCAATAATAACATTTTCCTTAAGACCAATCAATGGATCTTCCTTACCATTAATTGCAGCCTCTGTCAGTACTTTTGTCGTCTCTTGGAATGACGCTGCCGAAAGGAATGAACTTGTTGCAAGGGAAGCCTTTGTGATACCAAGCATCACCTGCTTACCTACTGCCGGCTCTTTTCCTTCCTCAATCAGTTTTTCATTCACTTCATTGAATTCAAGCACATCTACCTGAGTTCCCGGAAGGAAATCACTGTCACCGTTTTCCTCTACTTTAATCTTCTTAAGCATCTGTCTTACGATAACTTCAATATGCTTATCATTAATCTCAACACCCTGAAGACGATATACTCTCTGTACTTCTCTGATCATATAATCCTGAACGGCTCTTACACCCTTAATTCTAAGGATATCGTGTGGATTTACACTACCTTCTGTCAGTTCATCACCGGCTTCAAGTGTGATTCCATCTGTGATATATGACTTAATTCTCGAACCATATGGAATCAGATAGGCTTTTTGCTCACCTGTCTCCTGATTTGTGATGATAATCTCTCTCTTCTTCTTTGTATCTTTTACTTCAACTTTACCACCAAACTCTGCGATAATAGCAAGACCTTTTGGCTTTCTTGCCTCGAAGAGCTCCTCAACTCTAGGAAGACCCTGTGTGATATCGCCACCGGCAACACCACCTGTATGGAATGTACGCATTGTAAGCTGTGTACCAGGTTCACCAATTGACTGTGCTGCAATAATACCAACTGCCTCACCAACCTGTACAGCCTGACCTGTTGCCATGTTTGCTCCGTAACACTTCGCGCAGACACCACTATGGCACTTACAGGTAAGAATGGTACGAATCTTAACAGATTCCCTGCCTGTTGCAATAATCTTCGCAGCTCGCTTTGGTGTAATCATATGATTTCTCTTTACAATCATATTGCCCTCTGCATCATTGATTGTCTCTGCAGAATAACGTCCTGTAATTCTTTCTTCAAGACTCTCTGTTACCTCTGCACCCTCTTGGAATGCCTTAATCTCCATATATGGAATCTCTTTTCCTTCACAACAGTCAACTTCTCTTATAATCAGCTCCTGTGAAACGTCAACAAGACGTCTTGTAAGATATCCGGAATCGGCTGTACGAAGCGCTGTGTCTGAAAGACCTTTTCTCGCTCCATGAGCTGAGATGAAATATTCCAAAACATCAAGACCTTCACGGAAGTTTGATGTAATAGGCAATTCAATTGTCTTACCTGTTGTATCCGCCATCAAACCACGCATACCTGCAAGCTGTTTAATCTGCTTGTCAGAACCACGGGCACCTGAGTCTGCCATCATGTAAATATTATTATAATCATCAAGACCTGCCATCAAAGCTTTTTGAATCTTGTCATCGGCAATCTGCCATGTCTTGATTACTTCTTTATATCTCTCTTCGTCTGTGATAAATCCACGACGGAAGTTCTTTGTAATCTTTTCAACTGTCTCTTCTGCTTCTTTCAGAAGCGGAGCCTTTTCCTTAGGAATTGTCATATCAGAAATAGATACTGTCATTGCTGCTCTTGTAGAGTACTTGTAACCCATAGACTTGATATCATCAAGTACTTCTGCCGTCTTTGTTGCTCCATGAACATTAATAACTTTTTCCAAAATTCCTTTCAGTTCTTTCTTCTTAACAAGGTAGTCAACCTCAAGTTTCAAGTAATCTTCTTTGCTTTCTCTCTTTGTCAGTCCCAAATCCTGTGGCAGTATCTCGTTAAAAATACATCTTCCAAGTGTTGTATTGATCACACCTGTGATTTCTTCTCCATCAGGCGTTTTTCTTGTCACTCTGACAAAAATCTTCGCATGAAGAGTAATTGCACCATTTTCATAGGCAAGAATTGCTTCATTCACACTCTTAAAAATCTTACCTTCTCCCTTAGCCCCAGGTCTTTCCTGTGTCAGATAGTAGATTCCAAGAACCATATCCTGTGAAGGAACTGCAACAGGTCCACCGTCTGAAGGTTTCAATAAGTTGTTTGGAGAGAGAAGCAAAAATCTACACTCTGCCTGTGCTTCCACTGAAAGTGGAAGATGAACCGCCATCTGGTCACCATCGAAATCGGCATTGAACGCTGTACAAACAAGCGGATGAAGTTTGATTGCCTTACCTTCTACAAGAATCGGTTCAAATGCCTGAATACCAAGTCTGTGAAGTGTCGGGGCACGGTTTAGCATAACCGGATGTTCTTTGATTACATCATCAAGCACATCCCAAACCTCGGTCTGGAGTCTCTCAACCATCTTCTTTGCACTCTTTACATTGTGTGCCTTGCCATTTGCTGTAAGCTGACGGATTACGAATGGTTTGAATAACTCAATCGCCATCTCTTTTGGAAGACCACACTGATAAATCTTAAGCTCAGGTCCTACTACGATAACGGAACGTCCTGAATAGTCAACACGCTTACCAAGAAGGTTCTGACGGAAACGTCCCTGCTTACCTTTCAACATGTCAGAAAGTGATTTTAATGCTCTGTTACCGGGACCTGTAACCGCACGTCCTCTACGACCATTGTCAATCAATGCATCTACTGCTTCCTGCAACATTCTCTTTTCATTTCTAACAATAATCTCCGGTGCACCCAGCTCTAACAGTCTTTCCAGACGGTTATTTCTATTGATAATTCTTCTGTATAAATCATTCAGATCGGAGGTTGCAAATCTGCCACCATCTAACTGTACCATCGGTCTTAAATCCGGAGGAATAACAGGTATTACCTTGAGGATCATCCACTCAGGCTTGTTTCCTGAACTTCGAAATGCCTCAATTACCTCTAATCTTTTGATGATCTTTGCACGTCTCTGACCAGATGCATCAATCAGAGCAGTTTTTAATTCTTCTGCATCTTTATCAAGGTCAATGGCTGCAAGCAATTCATCGATTGCCTCTGCACCCATACCTACCCTGAATGTATCTCCGTATTTATCATATGCTTCTCTATACTCTTTCTCAGATAAAACCTGCTTGTAAACAAGCTCTGTCTCACCCGGATCAAGTACAATATAAGAAGCAAAATATAATACTTTTTCAAGTACACGAGGTGATAAATCAAGTATCAGTCCCATTCGGCTGGGAATACCCTTAAAATACCATATATGAGAAACTGGTGCAGCAAGCTCAATCGAACCCATACGTTCTCGTCTAACGCTCGACTTTGTTACCTCAACTCCACATCTGTCACATATAACACCTTTATATCTGATTTTCTTATATTTTCCACAATGACACTCCCAGTCTTTGCTAGGTCCGAAAATCCTTTCACAGAACAAACCGTCTCTTTCCGGTTTCAATGTTCTGTAGTTAATTGTTTCAGGTTTTTTCACCTCGCCTCTTGACCATTCTCTGATTTTCTCAGGCGATGCAAGTCCTATTCTGATTTTGTCGAATGTCATCTGCTGGTATACATCTTTATTCTGTTCAGGCATCTAAGACTCTCCCTTCTATTCTTCATCA
>CACYDA010000290.1 GCA_902773095.1 uncultured Lachnospiraceae bacterium
ATCACACTTAAGGCGGATACAATCAATACCTTGACTGATGCACAAGAGTATTCGGGAGAATCCATTGAAAACAAAATGAAAGGAACAATTTTCAGTAAAGATGATCTGACCATCAATGGTGAGGGAAGTCTTAAAGTAAAAGCAAATTATAAACATGGCATTCAAGGAAAGAATGATTTGCTTCTGATCAGTGGAAATATCGAAGTGGAATCGGTAGGGAATGCTATCGTAGGAAAAGACAGTGTAATGATCAAAGATGCAAATCTTGTCATTCATTCTGAGGAAAAGGGAATCAAAGCGACAAGTACCGAGGCAGAAAAGGGATATGTATATATAGAAAATGCAACAGTGGATATTACTGCACAGGATGATGGAATCCACAGTGATACAGTTGTTCAGATGGATGGAGGAACAGTGACTATTTCTTCAAAAGATGATGGTGTTCATGCAGATGTAAAAGTACTGATCAATGGCGGAATGATGGATGTTACAGATAGTTATGAGGGAATTGAAGCGACCATGATCACCATGAATGATGGAGATGTCAACATCCATTCAAGTGATGACGGAATCAATGTCGGTAATGGTTTGAATACTGAAATGGAAATGGGTGGCGGATTTGGAAAGATGAAAGACGAACGGTCCGATATGGAAAACAATACATCAGATCATGAAACCGGAAGGATGAAAGGAAAGCAGAGACAGCAAAATATGGACGGAGAAATGCCGCAGATGCCAGATGGAGAAATGCCACAGATGCCGGACGGAGAAATGCCAGAGATGCCGGATGGAGAAACGCCGCAAATGCCAGATGGAGAGATGTCGCAGATGCCAAGTGATCAACAAGGATTTGGCATGAAGGATAACATTCAGAATTCGTCAGATAATGAAGAAAAGTCTGCATTAGCAGCAATTGATGAGATATTTACGATGAATGGAGGCAGACTTTATATTAATGCAGGTGGAGATGGACTTGATTCTAACAACATCATTGTGATGACAGGTGGAACCATTATTATAGACGGACCTGAAAATAATGAAAAAATTGTAATCAAAGATGCAAAGGGAAATGAAGTAGTATCCTATACACCGGTGAAGAAATTCAATTCTTTTGTATATAGCAGTGAAAAGTTAAAGACAGGAGAAACTTATACAATCTACGCAGGTGATGAAGAGATTGACAGTTTTACTATTTCGGGAACCATTACAAATGTAGGAAACGGAGGTGGATTTGGAGGAGGATTTGAAGGGAATGGAATGATGAGAGGTGGAAGAAGATAAAATAAAAATTTGAATATTGAATTTACTTATTAAAAAATATGTGCTATATTGGTATTTGGAAAAAATATGGCACATATTTTTTGCTTTTTGCAGAGGTGTCATTCTTAAGGAGGATATTCACTATGGTTAGAGCAATAGTTGGAGCATGTTGGGGCGACGAAGGCAAGGGCAAGATTACAGACATGCTTGCAGAAGATTCTGATATCATCATAAGATTTCAGGGTGGAAGTAATGCAGGACATACAATTATAAACGATTATGGAAAATTTGCACTACATCTTTTACCATCAGGTGTATTTTATAATCATACAACATCTATTATTGGGAACGGAGTAGCGCTTAATATACCTTATCTTGTTAAGGAAGTTAATGAATTAGTGGAAAAAGGAGTACCTAAGCCGCATATTCTTGTGTCAAACAGAGCACAGATTCTGATGCCATATCATATTCTTTTTGATGAGTATGAAGAAGAAAGACTTGGAAAAAAATCTTTTGGCTCTACAAAGTCAGGAATTGCACCATTCTATTCAGATAAGTATGCAAAGATTGGTTTTCAGGTATCAGAACTCTTTGATGAGGATGTATTAAAAGAAAAGGTATACAGAGTTTGTGAGCAGAAGAATGTCATGCTTGAGCATATGTATCACAAACCAAAAATCAATCCGGAAGAGTTGCTTCAAACATTGAAAGAATATAGAGATATGGTAGAACCGTTTGTGTGTGATACAGTTACATATTTACAGAACGCCATCAAAGAAGGAAAGAATATTTTGCTGGAAGGTCAGTTAGGCTCGTTAAAAGACCCTGATTTTGGTATCTATCCTATGGTTACATCATCATCTACATTGGCAGCATATGGTGCCATTGGTGCAGGGATACCTCCATATGAGATTAAAGATATTATCACTGTTGTCAAAGCATATTCAAGTGCTGTAGGAGCAGGTGAATTTGTCAGCGAGATATTTGGAGAGGAAGCAGATGAACTTAGAAGACGTGGCGGAGACGGTGGAGAATTCGGAGCTACGACAGGAAGACCGAGAAGAATGGGTTGGTTTGACTGTGTTGCATCAAGATATGGATGTAAGATTCAGGGTGCTACCCAGGTTGCACTTACAGTCATCGATGTATTAGGATATCTCGATGAAATAAAAGTATGTGTAGGATATGAGGTTGAGGGAAAGGTAACGAGAGATTTCCCTACAACAGTAGAGCTTGCAAAAGCAAAACCTGTATATGAGACATTACCGGGATGGAAATGTGAAATCAGAGGAATCAAGAAGTATGAGGATTTACCGGAAAACTGCAGAATGTATATAGAGTTTATCGAAAAAGAATTGGAAGTACCTGTTAAAATGGTATCAAATGGTCCGGGAAGACATGAGATTATTTATCGTTAATAATCGGTTGCAATAAGAAAAAAGTCCCAACATTCATGAAATGATTGAAATCAGCATGAAGGTTGGGACTTTTGATCTACGGCATGTTGGATCCGATTAATTGTTTGACTCGGAAATGTCAGATGAACTGTGATCATGAGAGGAAGGCAAATCATCTGCTTTTGATTTTTTTAAATGAGTTTGATTAAGATTGGGATTGTAAGAACGAAACATTTTTGCAATCCACATCATAAGATAAAGCATGACTGGCAAAAATACAGATGAAAAAAGGGAAGCGTAAAAGAAACGCTTTGTATAGGAATTGTTCATGACTGCGAGAACAAGAGTTGTTATGTAAAGTAAAGCAATAATGGTTACAGCAATCAATGCAGAGACCCGTTTGAATTTTTTGAAAAATGTTTCCATGGTATGGCAAAATCCTTTCATATTTAGTTAGTATGATATCATTGATTTTTAGTTCTACATGAATCAGAAACAAACAGATATGTTTCAAATCTCAATTATAAAATATGTAATCAATAAAATCAAGAAAAACACGAAAATATAAATTTACAAACCTATCAGATCAGCGTCAAAG
>CACYDA010000291.1 GCA_902773095.1 uncultured Lachnospiraceae bacterium
AGTAGACAATGAATAGTAAGTAAGAAAATGGGAACATCAGTCCTACATATCAAGACCGAGGTGGAATGCCGCGTCTATCTCTTCGACGAGGAAAAAGGCATCGCCAAAACCGGCTCCTATTTCAACCTCGAAGTGCACAAAACAGAACAGGATTTTATCAGATGATAGAAGAAGGTAAAGGTTTGTTCAATGTTCTCCAAGAATTATTTGAGAAATAACTACAAAGTACCAATCTGAGCGATGGCAATTCAATGTAATATTGGGCAAACTATGTCTTGATACGTAAGATTATGAGAGAATATTGATATGGTATTAGTAGGTGGTAGATTAGGGATGTGCAGGCGAAAGGCAACGTGAAACTTGTTAATAGTGTCCTTGAAAAGTTTGTTGCTGTTGAGTACCAGAAGAAATCAGATGCCAAAAGCAAAATTGCTACCATGATGGAACAGATTTACTCACTGACTAGTTGGCGTATTATGATTAATAATCAAGATGTAATTGGATGCTTTGTTTACCGGAAAAAGTGTTCTAGTAAACAAGGTTTTCTGTAAATTAAAAAAAAAAACGTAATTTTGCAATCAAATAAAATTTGTCATAGAATGATTAAAAGTATAACTATCAGGGATTTTTTTTCCTTCAAAGGTGAAACAAAGATTGTTTTGAATCCCAAGATTAATCTATTATTAGGTATAAACGGTAGTGGAAAGACATCCTTTATCAATGCATTAAGGGTTCTTGTTGAAGGTGTTTGTGGTGATGGTCTTGAAAGATTGTTCTTGGAAAAATGGAATGGTTTTAATCAAAATGTGAATTTTAATGGCGACAGAACTGCTCCATATATACAACTCACATATGAGTTTGATTATGATAAAATAAATCAAGTGACTCCAGCCGCAAACTTTCATTCAAATGTGTTCTATCGGATTACAATAACTCCAACAGGTAATGCGTATAGATTGTCAGAAAGGATGTATTCTGAAAAGATGTATTCCGAATCTGATTTTGTATATTTAGAGTCTCATAGTGGAGGTAATACAAAACTATCAACGCGAATAGAAAGTGGTAAAATTGATTTTATTGATTATCAAGATGATAATTTGTCTAATACGGAGTTGGTTTTAAGGCAGATAAGTGATTCAACTCATTATCTGCCAATATATGCTCTAAATAAAGCAGTACATGAAATTGCAGTTTACAATAGTTTTAATGTGGATGAGGATAGTAATATTCGGAAACCTCAACCATATTCTACAGGAAGACGATTGAATCGTAATGGCGAGAACCTCACTCAAATCATTAATGATATGAAATTGCTTCAGAGATTCCAGTATTCCAAGATTGATGAGTACCTCCATAAGGTGAATCCTGCATATGAAGGATTGGATGTAGATAATCGTTTTAATCAGTCAAACCTTTATATGCATGAAAGAAATATGAGCCGAGTGATTGAAGTAAAGCATATAAGTGATGGAACACTGCGTTTTCTTTTGATGGAGAGTATTATGTTTAACCAGAATAGAGGTTTTCTCATCGCGGTTGATGAACCAGAAAAAGGTCTCCATCCTGATATGATTAGGTCATTATCAGAAATGTTACAGTATGCAGCTGAATCTTCCCAGATTATAATTGCCACACATTCACCACATCTTCTTAACCAATTTTCATTAGACGATATTCTTATTTTTGAGAAGGACGAGAACAATTGTAGCAACGTACTACGATGCTCAGAAGACCAATTTGATGATTATGATGGAGAGTTGTTACCGGGTCTAATGTGGCTAAATGGTATGATAGGAGGTAAAAGGTGGTAACAATACACATCATAGTAGAGGGTGGGGTTTATGACCAGCAAGTTGCATGTAATGTTGAGGCTTTGAGGGAGTCATTTTATGGTTTTTTTTCAAGGTTGCTCAACAGTAATAATGTAAGTATTGTTGTGGAAATAGGCGCGTCAGACCGTAATGCAGCAAGGTCGTTCTTGAGAAATGGGAAACAGCGGTTTTTATGGGTTGATTCCGATAGCCCAAATACAGACGATTGGTATGAAAAAATGAATTCAGGGGATAGACCTATCGTAATACCTTCCACTGAAAGAGACAAAATCTATTTTATGATACAAGAAATGGAAGCATGGTTTCTTAAACAGCCTCAATGCTTGTATCGATGGGCCCAAAAAGAAAGGTTCCAAATCAGTGAAAATAAAGGTTTAATTTCAAATCATAGTATCATAAAGAATAAAGATATCGAGAGTTTATCTAAGCCGTCAAAAAAAGTCAAAATTTTAGTTTCAACGTTTTTTCATACAACGAGTCGTTCAGGGAGGAAAAAAGGAGTTAAGTATGGAAAATTGACCTCTGCTCCTAGAATAATAGATGAACTTGACGTAGATTCTCTTAAAGAAAATGATGCTCAATTGACTAGATTCAGTTGTGCAGTTGCAATTATGACAGATGAATAGTCGTTACTGGGTGTCAAAAGAAAGCTGATGCCGAAAGCTAGGTAGCTGTTCTCAAAGCTCAGATAGAAGTTTTTAAATAATTGATTATTTTATCAAGTCAAATTTTTTTTGTAATAGTAAAGTTTGTAACGAGTTATAATATATTAATTAAAAAATATCAACCAATGTATTGCAGATTCTGTGGTAATGAAATATCAGATAATTCAAATTTTTGTTCGCATTGTGGCAAATCTTTAGAAAGTAGTAATAGTTCCAGCATTGTTCAATCAATTAAGAGTTACGTTCTATTAAAAAAGAAAACCATTAAGATAGTATTAATAACTCTTCTCTGTGCACTTATTGGTGTAATAGTCTATTTGCAAAATCCAAGAGTAAAAATAGTAGGAGAATGGAAGCAAGAAGTTAGAATGGGCACACAAATAGAAGTATACAAATCGGATGGTACTTTTGAGTCTAAAGTTGAATCACAATATTATCCGAATAATGTCAAAATCGTTGGCAATTGGTCTATATCAGGGAAAACTCTTAGAATACATTTTTGGAATAATGGTCAAGAGATGTATGATAATTATGAGATTGTTAAACTAACTTATAATGACTTGATATACAGGCACGGAAATACTAGGCTGGAAAGTCATTATGTAAAGATAAAGTGACAATAAGGAACAAGTATACTGACATCGGCTCTGCAAAAAGATTTATAGTGCATTAAATCATTTAAAATTTATCCTGAAGATATTTTTTCTTTGATTTGATATGATTCGTGTTCGAA
>CACYDA010000292.1 GCA_902773095.1 uncultured Lachnospiraceae bacterium
ATACTGTCAGTATTGCTACTCTTTTGATTGCTGTTATTTGAAATGCCATCAATTTTAAAATACGGATTATCCTGATCAATTCCGAGCATAATCACATCAAATTGATATCCCAGATTTTCTTTTCTAAAAGTCTTTGCGTAACATGCTTCTCCACCTTCCGTCACCTCATCATCAGGATATTTATAAGTGTACATATACTCAAATTTCGGATCTTTCTTATAATTTCTACTCACATTTTTGCACAGTGTATATGTATTAAGGCCAATCATCAAAATTGCAAGTGATAAAAGCATTCCTAAAAAAATGATAAATACCGATTTTATTTCCCTTAACATCTGCCTGATACGAAATCTTCCCACAAATCCCAGATTTTGCAGTTTTATTCCTCGTACCCTGTTGATTTTCCTGTCATTTCGAATCAAAGCCAATGCCGGTCTTTCTAGTTTTTTTCTAATCACCAAATAATTCACAATATATGCAACAACCGGCGGCATAATCATACCATAAATCAGAAGATAAGGTGATACATACGTCTCAAGTTTTGGAAATGAAAAATAGGCATAGCTTTCTTTCATCTGCTGCCTGGCTCCCAAACTACTGTAACCAAGTAATGTTCCTGCCGTTCCTCCTAAAAAAGTCACAAGAACAGGCAAAACCATATAATGCCTGATCAGTTCCTTTCTTTTCACTCCCAAAGCATACAACGCACCAATCACTGTATTCTCCCTTTCAATTTCATGTATAACAAATACAGATATCACATATGTAAATAACATCATCGCAATGATGCCTGCCAAAATCCCTGTATTTCGTTTCACAATCTGGTCATTTGCCGATGCTTTGATTCTGATATTATCCTCCTGAGTCACAAAATTTGTCAGTATATTATGAGTGACACTGTTGTAACCAACAATTCCTTTTATCTCTGCCTTCAACACCTGATTTTTTTCTTTTATTGTATTAAATTGATGAATTTTATTTTGATTATCTCCCTGATGATCTGAAAATTGATATGCATACTCGTATTCTTCCGATTTCAAGCTATTTTTCTCACCTGCCAGTTTTTCATAAGCCTCCTCACAAAGAAATACAAGTCCAAATTGCCTGCTGTCAATCGTGGTATCACTGCCATTTTTATAAGGTGCATCATAATCAGGAACAGAACCGATTCCTGATACTATGTAAGTATTATTTCCAAAAGACACTAATGTCCCAACTTGATAACCATGCTCAGCAGCAAATCTTTTTTCTATCACTAGTTCATTGGCATTTTCAGGTATTTTCCCCTGATCGAGTTCTATCAGATTAATGTATTCTCTTATCTTATATACCCGAACCACACTGTTGTCAGATAAAAGATAATCCAGGCTGAATTTTTCTTCCAGTCTGATTCCGAGGCTTTCAAGATACTCTTTTTCATCCTCTGAAAGTTTCTCATATACAGAAAATGAACCGTCCTCCACTTGATTTTTCTCTGATTTTTCATCCACTCCCCTAATAATCGTATCAGCCGCCCCTGTAATTCTGATGACCATATACATACCAAGTATGATCAAAAAACATAATGCGATATATCTGTATTTGTTTTCTTTCAAATTCCTGCCAATTCTTTTTCCCAAAATTTTCTGCATGTTTTTCCTTATGACATATTCTGCCATTATTTCCTTTTTTATTATTACAAATATTAATTCTTGACTGCATTTATTTCCGCATGCCAGACTACAAATCCTCTATTCTTGCTGCCGGCACTTTGTTCATATTCTCATATTCTCTAGCAATCAAACCATCCTTTATGACAATCACTTGATCAACCATTTTCTTAATCGAATTATTATGTGTTACAATCAGTATGGTTGTTCCATATTTTTGATTGATTTTTTCAAGCAGAATCAGAATTTCCTTGGAAGTTTTTGAATCCAATGCACCTGTCGGTTCATCACAAAGCAGCAGTTTCGGATTTTTCACCAAAGCTCTTGCTATCGCACATCTTTGCTGCTGTCCTCCCGAAAGCTGCGCCGGAAACTTGTTCTGATGCTCTGTAAGTCCCAAAACATCCAAAAGTTCATCC
>CACYDA010000293.1 GCA_902773095.1 uncultured Lachnospiraceae bacterium
AACTGTTTTCCAGGTGTTTTTTGTATTACCGCTTCCACCTGATAAATTGACAATAAAATAGTACATAATAATCTCCTAATCGTTTAAATGCTTAATATGGGATTGTGAAACTTCACTTTACATTATGTTAGTTGTATACAACACACAAAAGCAACACAGACACGCTTCTGTTTATAAGTATACTATATCTATATCAGTGAAGCAAGGTCAATTGGATTGTCACTCCTTTAGCATAAGTTTTAGAAACGTTTGAAATGCGGTTGGCAATGCGTATTGATTGAAAAGCTCCTCCTGTGACACCCAAAGAAAGTGGTCACACACTTCACTGATCGTCACTAAATACCCCTTCATATACCAGTCAATATGAGTAAAGACATGTTTTGAATCTTTGAGAAAAGAAATACCAGTGACGTTTAGACCATATTGTTGCAGCCATGTTTTGATGGTTTCATCGGAACCAAAACCATCAAAATTGGGAAACTGGTACATTCCTGATAATAGCCCTTTTTCAGGTCTCTTTTCAATGGCAATTTTGTTGTCCGGCGTCAGAAGCAGTAATACAGTTCTTTCTTCTTTTCTACGTTTTACCTTTTTTATCCTTACTGGAATTTCCGAAGTCAGATGATCTCGATAGGCAATACATTCCTCTTGAAGAGGACAGATGGTACATTTAGGGGTACCGTTTGGAAGGCAGATTGTCTCACCGAGTTCCATCAATGCTTCGTTAAAGATACCGGGCTCGTCAGGCAGGATCAGAGTCAGCATCTTGTCAACATCTCTTTTCATTTCAGGTAATAATACATTTTTTTTGCTTCCTGTCACTCTTGCGATAATGCGAAGAACATTTCCGTCAATGGCAGTTACTTTTTCATGAAAACAAATAGAAGCAATAGCGCCGGCTGTATATTCCCCAATTCCGGGAAGTTTTCGTAATTGCTCATAGGAAGACGGAAACTCACCATTGTATTCCTGCATGATCATTTCTGCCGATTTTTTCAGATTTCTGGCACGACTGTAATATCCTAATCCTTCCCATAGTTTTAATAATTGATCTTCCGGGACAAGACTTAGGCTTTTTATATCGGGAAGTTCATGGATAAAATCGATATAGTGACTCTTGACTGCTTCAATACGCGTCTGCTGTAGCATGATTTCAGAAATCCAGACATGGTAGGGAGTCTGATCCTTTCGCCAGGGAAGGTCTCTCTTATTGTCATGAAACCATTTCAAAAGAGGTTTTGTAATATTTTGTAGATGTTTGGACATACATTAATTCTCCTTGTGTGATACATGGGATTTTATTAGATTATACCATACTTTTTTGATTCAAAAACAGATTCAAACAGAATGTATTTGTATTTATAATTCAAGAATAGATTGAAACAGAAAGTTTATGTATTGATAATTCAAGAATAGATTGAAACTAAATTGTATATGCGATACAATATCAATATATAGTTACAGTAGGTTTATTTTAGGCGATTGCGAAAATTCAGTTTACATTATGTTACTTGACCTGGAGTTTCGCAATTACCTATCAATTCTTTTAAAGAAAGGAAAGAAAATGGCAATTAATTTTAATCAGGACAGTGTTTTTAATCTGAAACCAATTAATATTCAGGATGTACGAGGAGAAGTAAATGGACTTTTGATACAGGGAGAACAGATTATATATGCATTTCAGACGATTCGTGACCAGCTTGTATTTACGAATAAAAGAATCATATCTATTGATGTGCAGGGAATTACAGGGAAAAGAAAATCATTTTCAACCATGCCATATTCAAAGATTCAATTCTTTTCCATACAGACACCTGGTTTTATAGAAGTATTTCCGGATTCGGAGTTGTATTTGATGTTTACAAGTGGCTTTACTGCAAGATTTGAGTTTAAGGGAGCAGTCGATATCGGAATGATTGGAAGGATCATTTCAGAATATGTATTAAAATGATCATTAATAGTAGTTTTCTCAAAAAAAGTGTCGCAGGGACGACACTTTTTGTTTGCCAGTTTTTTACTTATAGTATATAATCTATCATATCAGAAAAAACAGACAGTGTATGAAAGTATATGTATAAAATACGAAAATGGAGGTGCACTCAGATTTGAGATATTTAATATCAGATATACATGGAGATTTGATCCTATTTAAGAAAATGCTCAGGGAAATCAATTTTAATTTTGAATATGATGAGTTGATCATCGTTGGTGATATATTAGACAGAAATGAACATGGGATCAAGCTGTATCAGTTTATCAAATCATTTGTGGAAGACGGAACAATGAAGCTTCTCATTGGAAATCATGAATTGTTTGCCATAAAATATATGGAGGGAGAACTGTCAGAAAAGAAATGGATTAGTTTTGGTGGTGAGCATACACTAAAAGATCTAAAAGAAATGTCAGATGAAGAAAAAGAAGAACTGCTTTTGTTCTTAAAAGGTCTGCCGCTTTATTTGGAGATAGAGACAGAAAAATACGGGAAATCAGTAATTACACACACAGGTCTTAGTATAGACACATATGTCTATAATGAAGATGATTCAATCAATGTCATTCAGTCGATTGAAAAGGCGGCTAAAGAAAACTTAATGGAATACCTGATTTCTCTTGATATCCATTATGCCCCGGTGCATATTAAACAGTCTCTTGACAGATTTTTATTTGTCGGACATGTGTGTACATTTGGGTTGAACGATGATGCATCCAATAAAATCTATAGAACACCTTATTATATGAACTTGGATTGTGGAGCAGGGCATAAAGAATTGGGAGGTGCCCTTGGATGTTACTGTATAGATACAGATGAAGAATTCTATGTGCAGTAGGGCGAAAAACAGCAGGTGAAATACATTAGCAATTGATATACACCGGCAAGTGAAGGCATCACCAAGTGAAAGAATAGCAAGTGAAATATTACAGTAAGTGAAAAGATAGAAATGGGTAAGTAGAAAGGATAAGTAGAAAAGGGTAAGTACGAGATACCTTTTTCTATTTTTTCGTTTTGAATTACAGGAACCAATAGCAGAATGAAAGGATTCATAAAATGAATGAAGAACAGAAATTTTTAAGTGAATACAATTTTAATGAATATGAAAAACCATCCGTCGCAGCTGACATGGCAGTTTTTACGATCATGAAAGAGGAAGTCTCAAAAGAAGATTGCAGGAAGCTTCCGGAAAAAAAATTAAAACTCTTAATGATCAAGAGAGGAAATCCACCATACAAAGATCTTTGGGCATTGCCCGGAGGTTTTTTAAAGAAAGGAGAAACCATCTATGAGACGGCCCGAAGGGAATTGAAAGAAGAGACAGGCGCCCAGAATGCTTATTTAGAGCTGTGCAATGTGTTTAGTGAAAAAGACAGGGATCCAAGAGGTTGGATTATTTCACAGGCATTTATGGCATTAGTCAATACAGATGAAACGCAGGAAAACACCCAAAAGATTCGTGCCGGAAGTGATGCGAAAGAAGCAGAATGGTTTGAAATCAGACTGGAGAAAAAAGAAGAAACGAATACTGTAATGTCAGAGACGGAAATGCAGTTTGATATCCTTTATGAGTTGAATATGGTAAGTCAGGAAATTAGATTAAATGCAACAGTAGCAGAACATAAAGTCTATCAGGATTATCATGAATTAGTGGAGTATAAGATCATTAATTCTGAAGGGATTGCCTTTGATCATGCGAAAATTATTACCTGTATATTAAACAGACTCAGAAAAAATGTTGAAACCGATGCAAAAATGGCATTTGATTTAATGCCGGAATACTTTACGCTTACAGATTTTCAATCGGCAGTGGAAATTATTCTGGACAAGCAACTTGTAAAACCAAATTTTAGAAGAAAAATAGCCGACTATGTGATCAAGACGGATGAGATGGTGATGGATGGTGGTCATCGACCTTCTTATCTCTATAAACGGAATGTAAAATCATTTTATGGACAATGAGGTGCAGTGATCATGATGACAAATATTGAAAAGTATTATAATAAGTTTAATGAGGATAAGAGATTATTAAGAAGACATGGAAATGTGGAATATGTAACATCTATGAAATATATCCATGATTATCTCGACGAGGAAAAACAGTCAAGAATCATTGATATCGGTGCAGGGACAGGAAGATATTCTGTTGCATTGGCAAATGAAGGGTATGATGTAACAGCTGTGGAATTGGTAAAATACAATCTGGGGATTTTAAAATCCAAAGGGGCAAATGTAAAAGCCTATCAGGGGAATGCACTAAAATTGTCCAGATTTGAAGATGAGTCATTTGATATGGCATTGTTGTTTGGACCTATGTATCATCTATGCCGTTTTGAAGACAAAGTGAAGGCGTTGAAAGAGGCGGTGAGAGTAACAAAAACCGGAGGTGTGATCCTGGTTGCATATGTGATGAATGAGTATAGCATCATTACATATGGATTTAAAGAGAATCAGATTTTAAAGGCAATTGAAGAAGGAAAGGTGACAAGTGATTTCAGAGTGAATCCCTCACAAGAAGATTTGTATGATTATGTCAGACTGGAAGATATCAATGCATTGAATCATGCGGTAGCAAATGTCGAAAGAATAAAAATTATTTCGGCAGACGGACCGGCAGACTATTTAAGACCAGTTTTGAATAAGATGGATGAGGAAACCTATCATCGATTTATCGAATACCACCTTGCTACCTGTGAGCGGATGGAATTAATTGGCGCAGCAGCACATACGGTAGATATTTTGAAAAAAGTTATCTGAAAAATTCTCTGAATCTTCGGAAAAAAGATATCCTGTAGGTGGAACTGATGGGGAGTACAGAATTGTGTTTCAGATATGCATGTGAGTGTGTCACCTTTTCTACATGAATTAGATTAATCATAAAGGAAGAATGAATCCGGACAAATTGAGTATGTTCATTCAAGATGGCAGAAGAAAGACCGGATAAAGAAATAGGAATGACAAGAGAAGAGTCATCTGTAAAATGAGCAATGGATTTGTGGTGAGCAGATTCAAAATATACGATATCATTTGGGATCAATTTGTAGGACGTTTTCTTTGTGTTTAATAAAATGTACTTCGAACAATTCGCACTTTGATTAAGGGCAGCATCGATTTTTTGTTTTAAAAATGTATAATTCAATGGCTTTTTGATATAGGCAAAAGGATGAATATCGGTAATAGTTGTCACCTGAGAATCAAATGCAGTGATATAAAAAATCATGAGGTTATGGTGAGTATACAGTTGCCTTAATTCCAGGCCGGTCATAATGCCGTCACTACCCGGCATAAACAGGTCAAGAAAAACAAAATCATATAATGTTTCAGACTGGGAGAGGGAAGTGATTAATTCCGTACCGTTTGAAAAATCATCGATTGTCTGTATGGTATCACCGTAGTGGATCGTTAAGAAAGAAGACAGATTTTCACAAAAGAAATGATCATCATCGCAGATTGCTACATTTATCATATACCATTGTCACATCCTTATCAGTAATTATATCATTTTCATATAAATAGTATACAATATTTAATTGCAAAAATCTATACAACAAATTAATATTAATATCAATCATGTGATTTTGATGCAAAAACCCTAAAACGGTTATTCTATTGAAAATTAAATATCTCTAAAATGAATATAAAGTATTGCGTATTGATGTTGGAGAAATTTTCGATGGATTATTCAAATATACAGATTGTGAAACGATATATTCAGGATGATAAACTGTGCAGGAAGAATATTGGAATGAAAATCAAGGATTTCAGGCAGGAAAAGATGATGGTGAATCGTGATATGCTATCAAGAAAAATTGATTATTCCTTTTGTACATTAACCAATGTAGAAATTGGAAGATATTATCCCAAATTTGATCTGCTTGCAAGATTGACAAAGTATGGCAATTACCCAATCTATTTTGTACTAAATCAAAAATGTCATATTGAGCCGAAATATGATGACATCAGATTATTAATGGATTTTTCCGATGAACAGAAAGTGAAAATCCTGCTGAGGCTGATGTGTGAACGGAACCATTTGATTCATCTCTATAACGAAAAAATCATTGATGACATTTGTTTAACACGAGAAACAGTGAATAAAGATCATGTGGGTTATCTGATTATGCTTGAAAGAGTTAAACAGGGAATTTCTCAAAAGACATTGGCAGAACAACTTGGTGTAAAAGTAAAAAAGATAAAGGATATTGAGAATGGTAATTCTTCCATTCCATTTAAAAAAATCTATTTTATTAGTTTTTTGCTCAATGTGCCAATTGATTATTTTTTGATGGATTGTATAGAATCGAAACAATATATTGTTAACTATCTGCTCACAGAAGTTTTTGATGGATTAGATGATGAAGAGAGAGATTTTTACATAAAGTATATTGAATTGTTCAGGTATAAAATACAAAAAAAGAAGAAAAAATATTAAAAAATTCTTTGACAGGTTTTTATTTTTTTGCTAAAATCATGACTGTCGAGTAGCGAAAAGCGTAAATCCGGATATGGATTTGCGCTTATTTTTTTTGGAACAAGTTTAATAAAAGTCAAAGAAGTGAGGTAAGCGTATGCAAAAAAATGCGGCTTTGAAAAGTAGTATGGAAAAAGTACAGGAAGAGTTGAAAAGCGATCTTCTCAAGGAGGAGGCAAAACCTAAATGGAAAGAAAACAAAATGGGAACAGAAAGAATCGCTTCATTAATGCTGTCAATGGGAATACCAATGATTTTGTCAATGATATTGCAGGCATGTTACAACATTGTTGATAGTATGTTTGTCGGAAGAATGGACGATGGAGAACGCGCACTGACAGCACTGACAGTCGCGTTTCCGGTACAGATGCTGATTGTGGCATTTTCAATTGGTACCGGAGTGGGAGTGAATGGGTACTTAAAAACACAGACAAAAAATCCTGTTGTTTTTGGATATGCAAAAACATATTTAAAGATTTGCTGTATCCTATCATTTGGAATCGTGATGTTTAGCATATTTGAAAAATTATTGCAATCTACGGGAAAGACAGTTCTATCGACAACAGCACAGATTTTAGGGGCTGCAACCAATATTATTTTAGATCCGATTATGATATTCGGGTATCTGGGATGTCCGAAACTTGGGATACATTGATCATCATGGTGGCAGGGATCATTGGCTTTCAGATTTTTGCGGTTCCCATCTCAAAAATGTTTGGGCTGGAAGGTAGTACGGTGGATTTGTGTGTAAAGGCAATCAGGATCATCTCACCGGGATTCATTTTTGCAGGTATCAATATTGCATTGCAGGGAGTATTTCAGGCATTGGAGTGTGGAATGAGTTCACTTGTGGTTTCTTTATTAAGACTGCTTATTGTTGTATTACCTCTCGCAAGGATTTTTTCCAGACTTACAAATGCAGCAACAATGATCTGGTTTGCCTTTCCTATTGCAGAACTGGCAGCAGCAGTCATGGCAGTTATTTTTATGGTAAAGGCAGCGAAAAAAGTCAATCGCATGATTTAAGTGACAAAAAGTGGTTGCATTTTGAAAGTGATAATAGTATAATAGCATGAAATAAAGCAAGGCGATGACGGGAACAAGTAGTTCAGATGGTAGCTTTCAGAGAGTATCCGGCAGGTGAAAGGATATAGGTGAGTCTGGAATGAATACATCCCCAAGCTGCTTCCTGAAAGAGAAATTGATTAGGGATAGACGGGTACGCCCGGTACAGCGTTAGAGTGTGACAGCACTCAATGAGGAGAATTATCGTGAGAGATTCTCGATACAAAGGTGGTACCGCATATTATGCCCTTTGCAGATTGATTCGTCTGCAAAGGGTTTTATTATGTGAGTAGGGCGCTTGAAAGGAAGATGTCAGCTTGTGCTGACCAGCGCCCCGCGCGGCGAGTAGGAAGAGAACAAGTTCCCTGCCTGCTGGATTGCACATCGATTTTATTACCCGATTAGTTAATCAGATTGAAAGAATAGAATAGAAAGGAAGAAAACAATGCAGATTTATGATGAACTTGTAGCGCGTGGATTAATCGCGCAGGTGACGGATGAAGAAGAAATTAAAACATTAATTAATGAAGGAAAGGCTACCTTTTATATTGGTTTTGATCCAACGGCAGATTCTCTTCATGTAGGACATTTTATGGCATTGTGCCTTATGAAACGTCTTCAGATGGCAGGAAACAAACCGGTAGTTTTATTAGGTGGAGGAACAGGATATATCGGTGACCCTTCCGGAAGGACAGATCTTAGACAGATGCTTACCCCGGAGACAATCGAGCATAATTGCGAATGCTTCAAAAAACAGATGGAAAGATTTATTGATTTTGGTGAAGGCGGAGCAATCGCAGTCAACAATGCGGACTGGCTGCTTCAATTAAACTATATCGATGTCTTAAGAGAAGTAGGACCATGTTTCTCAGTCAATAATATGTTGAGGGCAGAGTGTTACAAACAGAGAATGGAAAAAGGTTTGTCATTCCTTGAGTTTAACTACATGATTATGCAATCATACGATTTTTATCATTTATACAAAGAATACGGATGCAATATGCAGTTTGGCGGAGACGACCAGTGGTCGAACATGCTTGGTGGTACAGAGCTGATCAGAAAGAAATTGGGAAAAGATGCATATGCAATGACAATTACACTTCTGTTAAACTCAGAAGGAAAGAAAATGGGTAAGACAGCGAATGGCGCGGTATGGCTTGACGCTAATAAGACAACTCCGTTTGAATTCTTCCAGTACTGGAGAAATGTTGGGGATCAGGATGTTTTGAAATGTATCAGAATGCTTACCTTCCTTCCGCTTGAGGAGATTGATGCGATGGATAGTTGGGAAGGCGCAAAACTGAATGAGGCGAAAGAAATTCTTGCCTATGAATTGACAAAAATGGTTCATGGTGAAGAAGAAGCCGATAAAGCAAAGGCAGCCAGCCATGCATTATTTGCAGGTGGCAGCGATGATTCTAATATGCCTACAACAGAATTGGAAGCAGGTATGTTAAGTGATGGAAAAATCAATATTATGGATGCAATGGTAGTATGTAAACTGGCTGCTTCTAAAAGTGAAGCGAGAAGACTTGTTACACAGGGCGGCGTATTTGTAAATGATGAAAAAGTAGCAGCGATTGATTTTGCACTTACAGAGGAGATGTTAAAAGAGGGTGTGAAAATCCGAAAAGGAAAGAAGACATTCCATAAGGCGGTTTTAAAGTAAAAAACATTTAGTGAATTTACAAAAATGATGATAAAAATCTTCATGCGGAGGATACCTGAAAATGGATTGATGGTATAAAACTGTATGGAGATTTTTTTGACATGTTGTGAAAGTATCTAAAAATTGATATAATGAATTGCGAGCAGAGAAGGATTTGGAGATATTTGACATACAGAAAGGGAATTTACAATGAAA
Organism: uncultured Lachnospiraceae bacterium; assembly: GCA_902773095.1. Lineage (GTDB taxonomy): Bacteria > Bacillota > Clostridia > Lachnospirales > Lachnospiraceae > Bovifimicola. The sequence continues at coordinate 9,391 of CACYDA010000293.1, forward strand.
AAAATCGTGGCAGGAATCCTGGCACATGTAGATGCAGGAAAAACTACCTTATCAGAAGGATTGTTATACAAAAGTGGCGTCATCAGAAATGCGGGACGTGTTGATCATGGAAACACGTTTCTTGATACGTATGACATGGAGAGACAGCGAAAGATTACAATCTTTTCTAAACAGGCGAAATTTCAATGGAAAAGTACGGATGTGACATTGCTTGATACACCCGGTCATGTGGATTTTTCTGCAGAAATGGAGAGAACACTTTGCGTAATTGATTATGCAGTACTTGTCATTAGTGCATCAGAGGGAGTTCGTGGACATACAAAAACGTTGTGGAGGCTTTTGAAAAAATATCAGATTCCGGTTTTTGTATTTGTTAATAAAATGGACATGGAGATTGCTGACAAAACGCGGATCCTTAAAAATATCAAAAATGAATTATCAGAAATGTGTCTGGATTTTTCTTCGGTTTTGGAAAAAGAATCCACAGACTTTAAAGAATTGAAAGAAAGCATTGCCGTATCGGATGAACAGATCATGGAAAAGTACTTAGAGACAGGGGATGTTTCACAGGACGATATCATTTGGGCAATCAAATCACGCAAGATTTTCCCTTGCTTTTTTGGTTCTGCACTCAAAATGGAGGGAATTGAAGCATTTTTAGATAGTTTTGATTTGCTGACGGTACAACCTGAATATGATACAGATTTTAGCGCTATCGTATATAAGATCAGCAGGGACATTAACAATAACAGACTGACACATATGAAGATTACAGGCGGAAGTATTAAAGTGAAGGATTATATTAAGGAATATGATGAAAAAATCAACCAATTGAGGGTGTATTCCGGTGAAAAGTTTGACAGTGTAAATGAAGTGTCGGCAGGGGAAATCTGCGAAGTGACAGGCCTGGCTCATTCAAAGGCAGGGGATATTATTGGAAAACAGAAAAGCAGAAATATTCCGATTCTTGAACCGGTAATGGTGTATCATGTCATATTTGAAGAGAAAGTCAATCTGACAGAAGCACACAGGCAACTGAAACAGTTAGAGGAAGAACTGCCGGAAATATGTGTGAACCGGAATGAAAAATCAGGAGAAATCCTTGTAAAAGTAATGGGGCAGATTCAGATTGATGTAATGAAGAGTATTGTAAAAGAGCGATATGGCATGAATATCGAATTTGGGACGGGAAAGATCATTTACAAGGAGACAATTTGTGGAAAGACATATGGTGTAGGGCATTTTGAACCTCTAAGACATTATGCAGAAGTTCATCTTTTGATCGAGCAGGGAGAGAGAGGAAGCGGAATACAGATTGCTGCCCGGTGCAGTGAAGATGAACTGGCAAAGAACTGGCAGAGATTAATCCTGACACATTTGGCGGAAAAGTCACATTTGGGTGTACTCACCGGTTCTGAACTGACGGATGTAAAAATAACGTTAGTGGGAGGAAGAGCCCATACAAAACATACAGAAGGCGGGGATTTCAGACAAGCTACGTATAGAGCGGTAAGACAGGGACTGATGTATGCTGACTCTAGGATGTTGGAACCTTACTATGATTTTACGATAACACTGCCTACGGAAATGGTAGGAAAGCTGATGAATGATTTAGAGCAGATGTCAGCTCATTTTCATCTTCAAAGCAATGGTGAACAGAGATCGGAAATTACCGGATATGCACCGGTGAGTCTGATGCAGGATTATGCTCTTAAAGTAGGTGCTTATACACGTGGAAAGGGTAGTTTTCAATGTTCTTTCAGAGGATATGAGGAATGTCATAACCGGCAGGAAGTAATCGAACAGACAAATTATGATGTGTATTCTGATATAGAAAATACACCGGATTCGGTATTCTGTTCTCATGGCGCCGGGTATATTATCCCATGGAATGAAGTGAATCAGCATATGCATGTTGAAATGAAAAAAGAATACCTTGCATCGCAAAGCGAAATGGAAAAAGGAATACAGAAAAATGAAAGGATGATGGGTTCTGTTTCTGAAAAACAAACTGAAAAAAAAGAAGATCATAAAGATGGATATGCAAGAGACAAAGAACTGGAAGAAATCTTTTTAAGAACATTTGGCAGAAATGAATCAAAAACAGATAAAAACAAAAATAACCTGTTTCAAAAGAAATCTGTCAATAGTGATAAACCATATGTGTATAAACCGGTCAACCGACCTGAAAAATACTTATTGGTAGATGGCTACAATATCATATTTGCATGGAAGGAGTTAAGTGAACTCGCAAAAATCAATATTGATGCTGCAAGAGACAAGCTTTTAGATATCCTTTCAAACTATCAGGGCTATAAAAATATCAGACTGATGGTTGTTTTTGATGCTTATAAAGTGAAAGGATTTGGAGGGGAAAAAAGCAAATATCATAATATCTGGGTTGTTTTTACGAAAGAGGCACAGACAGCGGATGGATATATCGAACGATTTGCACATGATAATGGAAAAAAATATGATATTATGGTGGCAACATCAGATGGTATGGAACAGATTATTATCACCGGACAGGGATGCAGAATCATATCAGCAAGAGAATTTGAAAGAGAAGTAAATGAAACAAATCAGGCGGTAAGAGATCTGCTCAGCCAATGAGCCGCACGCTGTTGTGGAACGGTAAGAACGAAGCGATGAAATAATCGATCTGGATTCCTGAAGGAAAACAGATCGAATTACCGAAAGATGATCATGTCCAGCCACCGTCAATCGATATGACCTGACCTGTCATATAGGGATTCATGTGAAAAATGGAATAGGCAAGTTCAGCGACTTCTTCGCAGGTGCCCATCCGTCCAAACGGGATTTCATTTTCTAACTCTGATATCTCATCAGAACTAAGCCGGCCATTCATAGAGGTATGAATGGCACCACATGAGATGGAATTGACACGGATATTGGAAGGAGCCACTTCTTTTGCAAGTGCTTTGGTAAATGCATTGAGGCCACCTTTTGACGCTGAGTAGGCCACTTCGCAGGAAGCACCGATTATTCCAAAAACAGAGGATATATTAATAATACATCCGCTGCCTTTTCGGATCATATCATCTAAAAATACTTTTGTGGTGTAAAACACAGAAGACAGGTTTGTATCAATTGTTTTATGCCAGTCTTCAATACTCATATCCTGAATGAGACCAAAATAGCTGATACCGGCATTGTTGATGATACAATCAATGTCAATGTCATAGCCGGCAAGAGAGTTTTTCATGGTTTGGATTTGTGAAAAGTCAGAAACATCAACCGTGAAGCTCTTACAGTCAACATGATAGGAGAGAATGTCCTTTTTGACATTTTCAAGTGAATCTTCGCTCTTTGAAGACAGTATTACGATATTGTGACCATGGCGGGCAAATTTCAGTGCAATTGCTTTACCGATTCCTCTTGAAGCACCGGTAATTAAAATATAATTGTTCATAGTAAAACCCTTTCAGTAAATTGTTCTTGTATAAAAATTCAAAGCATCAAAAAAACAGGTAGAATTTGTAGGCATAAAATGGGGTAAAAATGTAAAAAAATCTCTTTTTTTGATGATAATAAAACATGTGCCATAAAAAAGTAACAAATTTTGCAACTGGTATTCCATACAATGTAGTGAATTTATACATAAGATTATAACATTCAAATAGGAATTTGAAAATGAAGAAAATAAATATATATGTAAGTTCTTGACAAGTAGTACTTCATTTGCTAAAATGTAAAAAGATTTTAATAAAATTGTAATATATACAATGAATATATGCAATGAATATAGCAGAAAAAATGAAAAGTAACTATAGAGGTATTGGTATTTCACAGAAAGGAAAGAGGTCTGGTGAAAAAGAGAGGTTTAAAGTTGGTAGCCGGGATTTTGGTTATCACATCGGTAATGGGAACAAATGTTAATGCGAATGCAAAGAGTGATGTAGAGAAATATGCAGTAAATATTCCTGATGCGGGAATAGCAATTGCTTTACAGAATTATGATATAAACAATTATACAAAGCAGGCAGAGCTTACACAGCTCATCAATGAGACAGTGATGGCAACAGAGGATTCACAGTCAGAACCTGAGACAAAGGCGGCTGAGGAACAGAAAGAGACAGAAACAAAGAAGGAAGAAGAAACTGCCGAAGCAAAAGAAGAGCAGAAAGAAAAATCAATTTATGATTCCATTGCAATGACAAAGGTTGAGGATTATGTGAATGTAAGAGAAAATCCTAATACTGATGCAGAAATCGTAGGTAAGATTTACAATAATTGTGCAGCAACGATTCTTGAAGTACAGGGTGACTGGTATAAGATTGTATCAGGTAATGTTACAGGATACATCAAGTCAGATTATTTTGTTACTGGTGAAGAGGCAAAAGAGATTGCTGTTAAGTGTGGCTATGTGAATGCGACAGTCACAACAGAAACATTGAATGTAAGAGAAAATCAGGGTACAGAGAGTACGATTCTTACACAGTTGCCTGAAGGTGGCGTGTTTGATGTTGTTGAATACGGTAACGGATGGGTATATTTAAATGTAGATGGTGATGTTCAGGGATGGGTATCAATGGATTTTGTTGATATCAGTGTTTCGTTCAATACTGCACTTACATTAGAGGAAGAACAGGCAAGAATAGAAGAAGAAGAACGCAAGAAAGCAGAAGCGGAAGAAGCTGAAAGAAAGGCTCAGGAAGCAAAAGAATTAGAAGAGCAGAGAAAGAGAGAGGAACAGGCTGAAAGAGAAAGAGCAGCAGCGCAGGCTGCCGCAGAGGCACAGAGTACCAACACTTATTATGAAGAGACTTATACGGAACCAGAACCGGAACCAGTGGTAAATGAAGTATATGATACATCAACATCATCAGCAATGAGAGATGCAGTTGTTGCATATGCATTGCAGTTTGTTGGAAATCCATATGTATACGGTGGTTCAAGTTTGACAAATGGTACTGACTGTTCAGGATTTACAATGTCGGTATATTCACACTTTGGATATAGTCTTCCTCACCAGTCAGGTTCACAGTCGTCTTGTGGAGTAAGAGTATCTACGGATTCATTATTACCTGGTGACTTGTTATTCTATTCAAGTGGTGGAAGCGGAATTGGACATGTTGCATTATATATCGGTGGAGGACAGGTTGTTCATGCAAGTACACCTGCTACAGGAATCAAAGTTTCTGATGCATTCTACAGATCACCAATTTGTGCAGTGAGAATTATCCAGTAATAATAATTCGGTAATATTGATATAGTAATAAT
>CACYDA010000294.1 GCA_902773095.1 uncultured Lachnospiraceae bacterium
ACAGGTATTATTGTAAATTATTCCGCTTGATATAATGCCAGATATGACGCTTTCCTTCTTGCGTGCAATATACTTTTCCCTTTGCCTTAAGATTTATTAAGGTATGGCTAACTGTGGCCTGCGAAATATTAAGACGCGTGGCGATTTCCATTTCTGTTAATGAGTTATCAAGCATTATTTCAAGAAGAATTCTCTCGTGGTTCGATTGTTTTTTGTTCTCTCCGAGGTATTCAATCACTTTTTCAGCTATGGCTTTCGCCATTATGGGTGGTACAGCATTACCCACTTGCTGGAATTGTGAATCCTTTGTGCCATAGAATTTGAAATCATCTGGGAAAGTTTGTAATCTTGCTGCTTCTCTGACACTTAATGATCTGCTCTTTGCTGGATGGACCCACATTGATTTTCTGACATTTACAACAGTGCCACACGGTTCGTCGTATTTCAGCTTAAGATAAATGGTGCTTTGGGTACGTTTCCCATCGGAATATGTTTCTTTCAATTCATCAGGTAACGAATGGAAATTTCCGCCTTCTTTAAGAGCATCAAATCGTTCCTGCGCAACTTTACCAGTTACTGTATTGAAATGGTTATACAGGACAGGGGAATTTCGTAATTCATATAAGGGTTGATCCTCAGTGCTTTGTTCAGTTTTAAAGGGGATCCCTTCTTGAACTTGATCTTTTGTTGGGTCAATATTCTCTAAATCACCTATGGCGTCTCTCACGGTTCTGATAGGATACTTCTCCCCAAATTGACCTCTAGGGAAAACCGGTTCCTCTCCTATACGGCTTCCAATGATGATAAACCGTTCTCTTTTCTGTGGGGCACCAAAATCCAATGCTTTTAGAATACCTTTCTGAATTTTATACGGGAAATCGTCGCTTTGAACAATATTGTTTATATAATCCAGAACTGAATATGACTTTACTTTTACGCTTATATCCTTATCAAAGATGTATTCCTGAATGTCTATATCATTGTCGCCCAGTTCTCTGAATTTTCTGAACAACCGCTGAATTCTTACGCAGGATTCAAGACTGGATCTTAATTCCGATGTTGCGTCATAATCGCAATAATCTATGAGCAAAGCATCGTAGAAACTTTGATATATTGTTCCGATTTCATCATTCGGTTTAGATAGATCCTTTTTACAAATATAGTTTTTCAGATATTTTTTGTACTTGGTGTACGAATCCATGAATTTTACTTTGTTACCGATTCTCTTGAACAGGACATCCGCAGGATGGAACAACTTTTCATCCCATATATAATCTATATAATGAGTGAATGCTTCTTTGATTGTTTCGATTGTTTCGGACAAGACCGGAAACAATTTTGAGAGAACAATACTGTCATCGCGGCAGACGATTCCTAATGATTCAATTTTCTCTGTTTCACCTTTTGTACAATAGAATCTATGGGTTTCTGACTGAATAGAGCTAACGTTTTCCATTACAAACACAGCAGGTTTTAGCTCTGATATTGCCCTGTAGTATTCTTTTACAAGGCCGTTGTTCATGCTTATTGTTGCTCTTTGACGATTCGCGTTTGAAAAGCCCTGACATGGTGGACCGCCTATTATAACATCAATGGGTCCATACTTCTTCCGAATCTCTTTATAATCTATCTCCCGAACATCTGTCTTCAGTTCTTTGGCGTGATGGTTGTTTCTGTACGTTTCCAGCGCGTTGGCGTTATTCTCGGCGGCCATAACAATTTCAAATTGCCCTGTTTGCATAAAGCCGAGACTTAGACCTCCTGCACCGGCAAACAGATCAATCAGTTTGTACATTGTCCGCCTTCTTCCTCAGGTATTTATCCTCATAGCGTTGCTGTAGTAAAAGCCAGCAGTCTTCTTTTTTACACCACTGACCAATGTTGACTCCAGGAACAGTGGGGTTCTGAAAGTGCTGCCAAACAAAATCAGCAATCTCCGGAACAATGCCAAGCACATTGTCCGGTAAAGACTGTGTTTGCCAAATGACTTGCAGGTCAATTATGTCGCTATAGTATTTACCAAGTAGAGCGACAGTATAGTAATCCTGTTGAGCTTTAAATCCTCCGTATTTCGCGTTTCCAATAATCTTATCAACAGTATTAAACAAGATTACTTGAGCGATCATTTCCGTGTATGATTGCGTTGAAGGCTTAGGGATATCTCCGGTTTGTATTTTTTCTGAAAAGAAGACAAAATTGGTTTCCAAACCTTTACTAACAATATCAGGATACCCCATCCAGGCCATCACGCACTTAGCAGCAACTGTTTTTGAGATACACCGATTTTTCGGACATCTATCTTTGAACTGTTTTTTTGCAGATGGTGTCGGCTGTCTGCCAAGTTCAACCAGATACTGTCCACGTGCTCTTTCATAAAACCACTGGTCAGTACCTTTGCCCTTCTCAACAGGTATAAATGTGGCTCTTGAGATCTGCTCCATTTTAACGTGATAGGGATCATTTGCATTAAAGTCAGACATATTAATCTTATTCTGACTGTTTGCGTATTGAGAGATATTATGTATTATTTCCTCGTCATGTTCATGTTCTTTGATTACGGTGAGTTTTATCTGAACAAATACTTTATCAAGAGGCAATTTGCTTTGGAGAGCATTATAAATTGATGCTGTTGTCTGTCCGCCGTTTACAATCTGCCAGCCAGTTATTTCATTAATAATAACGACATCATCATGAGATGATTCATCAATGGATATACTATCAGCAACCGTTGAAATACCGTTATTATATGCCATGAACATTTCGGGTTCAGAAGCCAGTGAATTCTTAATCCCTTTGTTAACTTTACCTGTGGCCTGTAAGAAAGACCGTACAT
>CACYDA010000295.1 GCA_902773095.1 uncultured Lachnospiraceae bacterium
ATAGAAACGTTTATAATACTAGATTGAATCAAGGTGTATTAAGGAGACTTAATCACGCTTATTGGAAAAAGCATAAAATGAAATGTTATGCCAATGGAGAAGATTATGAAGATGATTTGATACACCCAAAAATAAGAGAGGTACATCCTTATAGAGAGTAATGATGCAAAAATGTAAAAGTTTTGAAGACTTGGCTAGGGAACAAGGTGGTACTGTAGAGTCTTGGAATCCTAGCGAAGAATTCACTAGGGAATTTGTGGAATATATGGAGAAGTCAGTGATAGAGTCAAAAAGAATGGAGGCAGAGGCATGGAAATCTGCTCGTGATATTATTATTAATATTTAACTGGTTTCTTATGGGTAGAAATTGTTTCAATTGCGCGTATTTTCCTAATTGCGAAACGTTACGCAAAAGTTATTCTGAAGATGATAGTGACGAATATAGAGTAGCTATTTTAGAATGCTATGGAAAAAATTGCAAAAATTTTAATTGGAGATATAATGCAATGTTATGAAAAGGTATGACGGAATAATAGATGAAGTTTTGTATTACAGTGAAAGAAGTGAAGATGGTAGGTGGATAATTCCGATAGAAGTCGATTGGGATTATACTCTTACTAAATGTTCATCTTGGGAAACTGGAGAAATGGAAATCAACTATGAGGCTTTTGAGATTATGAAGCGTTGGACTAAGGATTATAACGTTGGTTGGATTCTTAATTCGATGAGACATGATGAAATTTTAAAAGAACCATTAAAAACTCTTGAAAAAGAAGGTGTAAAACTTTATGGTTTAAGAAAGAACCCAATACAAGATAGGGATGGCAATTCAGTTACAAAAAGTTTTTCTGTATTTTGCATTGATGACCGTAATGTTGGCACACCAGTAAAGTGGTTTGAAAACTGTAATAGGCCGCATGTTGATTGGGTTGAAGTGGATAAAATAATGTCACCAATATTAAAACATATTAGTGACAACTTAGACAAAGTTAAGTTATGAACGAGAAGTATGTATTAATTAAACCTTATGAATGCCAATATGGTACAATCCCAAGTGGCAGTGAAATAATTTGTTTCAGAGGGCAAGTATGGGTTAACGGTGGACCGATTCCACCTTCTTACAATAATATATTTTTGGATTTAATTCAAGATTCAAATTATGTAAGGAAAGTAAAAATACAGCAAAACACATTTTAATAAAAAATAATTAATTAAAAAAACTATATAGTTATGAAGACAAAGTATTATTCAATGTATGCTTCTTGTGAAGACTCTGAGGGTGAGAAGCATATCGTAACAGTTGTTGGAAAGTTTGAACAAACTAGAGAGCGGCAAATGGTACAAGAGGTTGTTCCAGTAGAGGTTAAGGAAGGGTCATTTGTGGATGGTGTGTTGACTTATCCATCAAATAAACTTCTTAGCAGAAAACTGACACTTGGTATGTCAATTTGTCACCCATCTGACACATTTAATGAACAAGTTGGCATAGACATTGCAAAGTCAAGAATTGAAAAGGGTCAGACACTAGGCTCTATTGAAACTTCAGATGTTACAATGCTTACGGATGATGCTGTTATGGCAGAAATTTATACGAAATTGGCATACATCACGGAAAATATAGAAGAATATCTGTCTTAAATGCGATTTTTTGTTAAATAATATTAAAAGTTGAGATAATAATTTAGTTATCTCAATTTTTTTTCGTATATTTGCATAGAATTTTAATAACACCATTTAGTATTGGTATTAAATTTTGAAGTTTAGTTTGTTATGAAAACAGCAAGAGATTTAAGATTAAGGGACAGAGTGTATTTTTATAATAATGATGGGAAATACATTTGTAGTAGAACTGTTAAAGAGTATGGCTTGATGGGAAATCCTAAAGATGTATTGTATTTCCATTTTGGGTTTGATAAGAATGGTAAAACCATCAATGCTCACCCAAAATTTACAGACACATATTCAAAAGTAGTTAGTTATCCCACAGTAAAAACGCATGATAATGAAATTATTTTTTTCTCGAAAGAAGCTGCAATTGAATTTTTTAAAAGTAAATAGTTTGGCACGGTATTTGCATAGATATGAGCGTAAGAGAGTTATACGTGTCTGAGGGTAATGTGGTAGGTTCTACATTTGTCCTAATGATATTGGAAGATGGAACTCCTAACCTCACTTGGTATATGGGTAACAATAAAGTTGAAGAAAAAAAACCCATAATATCTAAAAGGTATGATGGCTCTATGAAAGTAGAGTATGGAGAGCCAAATCTTTTAGGTGTCAGACAAGTACTGTGTTTCATTGATTCAAGTGGTAAACTTGAAGAAAGATGGGATAGAATAAAATAATAAATCAAAATATAAACAAAGTTTATGGGAAAAGTTATTGGTATTGACCTTGGTACAAGCACAAGC
>CACYDA010000296.1 GCA_902773095.1 uncultured Lachnospiraceae bacterium
AATCTGCGCCAGAATTATTGGCAATGGCGGCTTTTTCAAATGGCGTATCGTAGACATCTGTTGTCCTTGTATATTTGACATTGATGCAGTTTTCCTCTAGAATCCTTCCTACAGCCAATGTAAGTGCCAGCGTATCATCCTTTTCCTGTCTTCCCTCATATGTTGCACCGGGATCTGTGCCCCCATGTCCGGCATCCAAAATTACGGTAGCTGCCATTTCATTCTCCCTTACATTTTATTGTTTCTATTATCATATGTTATTTTTTTTAATTTGACACTATACATCTTCTGTGATAAAATCTCTTGAAAGTTTATTAGGAAAGGAAGAGATGATGCGTGCATCCGATACTAAATTTAGGTATTATTGAAATTCCTGCTTATGGAACCATCATTTTTATCGGTCTGGTGATTGGAACCCTGATCGCTACATTGACTGCTAAAAAATACAATCTTTTAAAACTTGATATTGTACTTTCAACCATCCTTGCTTCCATCGGTTTGTTGATTGGTGCGAAACTGGTTTTCCTGATCACAGTCCTGCCTGATGTAATAAAGAATTTTTCTGTTGCAAAAAGTCACATTCTTGCAACACTGATGTATTTATTTGGCGGATATGTATTTTATGGTGGACTAATCGGTGCTCTATTTGGCTATTATTTTTACTGCAGATGGTTTAAAGTGGATTTTGGCGCTATGGTGAATGTGATTGCCCCTGTTATTCCGCTTGTCCATGCGTTTGGGCGTATTGGCTGTTTCTTTGGCGGATGCTGCTACGGAATTGAATACCATGGTAAATTTGCTGTTCATTTTCCATACAATGAATTTGTCACTGAATTAAATGAAGTACCAAGATTTCCTGTTCAGTTAGTCGAAGCCGCAATCAATTTTATATTCTTTTTGATACTGATGTATTATGCGCGAAAGGTCAGAAAACCCGGTGCTGTACTCGGTGTATATCTGATCGGATATGCCATCATTCGTTTTGTGATAGAGTTTTTCCGTGGAGATGTTGCCAGAGGAATCCTTTTCGGTGTATCGACCTCACAATGGATCAGTCTGATCCTTCTTCCTATTGGCTTCTATCTTATTTTTAATAAAAAAATACATTTAACAAAACAGGATTCTTAAAAAGGTGCAAAAATGGATTGATTCTTTCCATTTTTGCACCTTTTTTGATTGGTATCAACATTTTGATGTTTTTAGCCTGATACAGTATGTGATTCTAATCCTATTCTCCGGCTGTTACACTGTTGACATTTTTATTGTCATTGGTTGTCTTTTCTGTTCCATCTGTGAGATCGTTTCCAATATCTCTCGCACCATCCACAACATCTCGTCCTACATCTTCTACCGTATCAACTGCATCTCGTCCCACATTCTTTGCTGTGTCGGCAGCATCTGCCCCTGCTCCGCCTACTATTTTATTGGTTGTTGTCTCATTATTTCGATTCGTAGTTTCGTTGTTTCTGTCTGTTGTGGTATTTCTTTCTCCACCGGATGTTACATAATTGTCATCTGTGGTTGTATTCATTCTTCCACACGCAACTGCTGAAAACATCATACATGAAATCATCATGGCGATAAGTAATAACTTTGTTTTCTTCATGATAAAAGCCTCCTAATGCTATATTAATGATGAGATTTTTCACATCTCTTTTATTAATATACCCATTTAGAAGGCTTATTATAAAAAAACAATTTGGTAATTATTGTAAAATCATTATCCGAGAACGTCACTCATGTCATACAGTCCGGATGGTTTACCCTTTAAAAACTTTGCTGCCTCAATGGCGCCTTTGGCAAAAATATTTCTTGAATATGCTCTATGCTTAATCTCGATTACTTCATCAGCGCCCGCAAAAATAATATCATGATCTCCCACAATTGTTCCACCCCTTACTGCAGAGATTCCGATCTCCTTTTGAGGTCTTTTTTCTCTTAAATTACTTCTGTCATATTTGTAAGAGTATTCGCCATCAAGCTGTTCGTTGATTGTATCTGCCAGCATCAGCGCTGTTCCACTTGGCGCGTCGAGTTTCTGGTTATGATGCTTTTCAACGATTTCAATATCATAACCGGCCAGCGCAAGTGTCTTTGAGATTGTCTTAAGTGCTTTCATCACTGTATTGATCCCGAGAGACATATTACCTGAACGAAGCACTGCCACCTTACTGCTTAAATCTCTGGCTGCATAGATTTGCTCCTCTGAAAGTCCTGTGGAGCATAAGACAACAGGAAGATTTCTTTTTTCACAGAATTCATATAATCGGTCAACCGCCTTAGCAGATGAAAAATCAATGACAACATCTGCGTCTATATCACAATCATCAATATTGGTAAAAACAGGATAATCATTCTGCTTATTATCAACAATATCAATTCCTGCTACGATCTGCACATCTTCATCCTGTCTTGCAATTTCAGAGATTACCTGTCCCATTCGTCCATTACAGCCATGCATAATAATATTTATCATTTTTGTCAATCCTTTCTGTTTTTTACTCTTCTTTCGCTTACACATAAATAGCTTCTCACATGAAATGTGTGCTATGCATTGCCTGATTTATGATACAACTTTAATTCCGTATTCTATCATTGATTGTCTAAGCTTCTCTTTATTTGCCTCTTCCATTTCTGTCAGCGGAGCACGAAGTGGTCCTACCTCGAATCCCATCATGTTAAGGGCTGCTTTTACAGGAATCGGATTCACTTCTATAAAGAGATTCTTAATCAAATCAAATGCCTCTAACTGTAACTGCGTACTCTTTGCAGTATCTCCGGCAAGATAGGTACTTACAATCTCATGGGTCTGTTCCGGTGCAATATTGGAAAGAACAGAAATCACACCTTTGCCGCCAAGAGACAGGATCGGAACAATCTGGTCATCATTTCCTGAATAAATATCAAAATCAATGTTTTCTTTCCTGATCAGAGCAGCCAGTTGTGCTATTTGTGAAATATTTCCTGTTGCTTCTTTGATTGCCACAACATTTTTTGATGTCTTTGCAATTTTAATTACTGTATCAGGCAAGATATTGCATCCTGTCCTGCTTGGTACATTATATAAGATCACCGGAATTTTGACTGAATCAGCAATCTTTGTAAAATGGGCAACTAAGCCGTTCTGTGTTGCTTTATTATAATATGGAGTCACAAGCAAAAGACCGTCTGCACCATACTTCTCTGCTTCTGTTGAAAGATAAATTGCTGTCTCTGTACAGTTAGAACCTGTTCCTGCAACAACCGGTATTCTTCCTGCCACTTTCTCAATCGTAAATCTGATACACTCAAGATGCTCTTCATGTGACAACGTTGAAGACTCTCCTGTTGTTCCACATATGATAATACAGTCTGTCTTATTCTCAATCTGAAACTCAATTAACTGCGCAAGTTTCTCATAGTTTACACTTCCATCTTCTTTCATAGGTGTAACAATTGCTACACCGGCACCTGTAAAAATTGACATATCATCACCTTAAATTTCACATTTATATATCGTATTCACTATATGATCCAAATGTGAAAACGCCCTTGTGTTTGAAAGTATGGGCTGCTTATCCTTTTCTCTTTATTTCTTTCAAACAAAAATGAAGCCAGCCAAATGGCCAGCTCCTAATTCCGTCACAATAGATGCGGTAGCTCACCATCTAAACTTCAAAAAGTCAGATGACAGTCATATGGCTATTAACCATATGCCCAAGTAAATATCTCATCAGGAAAGATCTACTTTCGGCGTATCATCCTTTCATCCATTTTCCCATGTCTCCTGAAACATCCAATGGATTACTCTTCTAATACGCAACCTCTACTCTAATCAAATTTGTAATACGATAATATCACTATATTTTTATATTGTCAATGTAAACTTTCTATATTTGAAATGTGATCAACATATTCTTTTAACTCATCAGGCAGTACAATTCCGGTAAGAAGTACATTTACATTATCCGATTTTGACGCAAGAACAGGAATTAATTCACTGCAGTCAATCACTCCTTCATCAATCAGTCCAAGAACCTCATCCAAAATCAACAAATCGCATTCACCTGTTGTGAGCACCTTTTTGGCATAATTCAACCCATTTTTTATGTTTGTGATTTCCTCTTTTTTCTCTTCATCCGAAAGTTCACTAAAGCAGGTCATTTTCTTTTCAAAACGGAACATCTTGATTTCCGGCTCTAATCTCTGAAAAAATCTCTCTTCATTTTCACTTTTTTCTTTCATAAACTGAACAATAATGACATTTTTTCCTTCACTTGCAAAGATTAGTCCTTTTCCTAATGCAGCAGAAGATTTGCCTTCACCACTTCCACAAAAAACCTGCACATATCCTTTTTCCATGATTTCCTCCATATAAGAATCTAATAATTGTGAATCATATTAATTCAGCATATGGTTAAAATATCATACTTTAGTCAATATTGCAACTATAACATTTATTTACCTGTACAAACTATTCTGTTGCATACTCCAGCTTGCTGACTGATACCTCATAGGCTGTATGCTTTTCTGTCTGCGCCTCATTAATTTTCTTGATATACTCTCTGCTTTGAACTCTTCCCCATATCTGTATTCTCTTTCCAACCTCAAACGAAGATGCAAATCTTGCATTACGCCCCCATGCAATACATGGAATATAATCAGATTTTCCATATGGTCTGTTAACAGCTATCAATAAATCCGAGATTTCTCTGCCAAGAGGAGTCTTTCTGTATATTGGCTCTTTACATATAAACCCATCTAAAAAAATCTGATTCGTTTTTCCTGACTCTTCATTTTCTTCAACAAGCTGCCAATCTCTCACAAATATAGACAAAACCAGTTTATTCCTACTGCCATCGTGTTTATTATATGACCGGAACTGACCGGATGCTTCTACGAGCTTTCCGATATAGTTTTGTGAAACATCCACCAATCTTTCAGATACCATAAGCGGTATCACATCTGTCATATCGCTTAATCTGTTAACGGATACATCAACAGTATAAAATCCCTCTCCAAACACCTGATGACTATATCTGAATTCAGACATAATTTCTCCCGTTATGCTTACTCGGTTGTTTTCAATAACCTTATCTACCATTGTATTTCTCCCTTCTATAACCTTTTAGGTTTCTCAATTATTTATCTTTACCAGTATATGCAGTATTTCAATTTTTAGACATAGATACAAACACATCCCGGTAACATCTACATATATGATTTTAACGGATTTTCTATTTTTTGCAAGCATAAATTTATATTCAAAGTATTTTTTTTACCAAAATTTCAAAAAAAAGTAGTAATGTGTCGAAGTATTGCTTACACTTCCTGCAAAAGACCTAATGGATTGAGCAGCCCCCACCCCTGATGGTTCTTATCATATCCAAGGTCAATCGCTGTCTCATACATTCTCTTTTTCACATCCTTATTCGAATATTCCGGGTATTTTTCAAGCATTAATGCAGTAACTCCGGCAACAATCGGCGCAGACATTGATGTTCCGCTTTTGGACGAATAGTTTTTTCCATTCACTGAGCAACTGATAATATTGGTTCCCGGGCATACGATTTCCGGCTTCCTCACACAACTCCCTGTCGGTCCCCTTCCCGAATAATTCAAAAAATGACCGTTTTTCCTTCTTCCAAAAACCGCATGATCATCATAAGCCCCGACAGTAATCACACTTTTCGCACATCCCGGAACTGTCACGCTTCCTGACTTAGGACCATTATTACCTGCTGCCACAATCACGACAAATCCTATTTTCCATAGCATTTCCACATGATGAATCAGAACTTGATTTTCTTTTCTGTCTTTTCCCAATACCGACCCAATCGAAATATTGACAATTCTGATACGATACTGATTCCGTTTTTTGATAATATAATCTATTGCCTCGGAAGCATCTGTAATACTTCCATTCCCATCCTTGTCAAGACATTTTAACATAACAATATGAGAATCAGGGGCAATTCCCTTATAAATCCCATTTGATTTGATTCCCTTTCCGGCTATGATTCCCGCTACATGAGTTCCATGTCCATTATCATCATATATACTATTTTTTTGATTCACAAAATCTTTAAAATCTGCAATATTATCATTCAAATCAAGGTGTGGAACCACTCCCGTGTCCAGCACGGCAATTCCCACACCTTTTCCTGTATAGCCTCTTTCATGAAGCAAATCTATATTAAGAATCTTTCTGACTCTGTTCAACCAGACCACCACTATTATTTCATTTCTATTATTAAATGAATGTTTACCGGAATAGTTGACAATGATCGCCTGCAATTAGTTTAATTTCCATTCTCCCTTTGAAATAAACTCCTGTGCCATATTTTCTGCCTTTTTAACAATCCTTTGATCAAATCCAATCACATTTAACAGTTTGATGGCATTTCTCGATGTCGCTCTTCCCGGATTCAGTTTGTAATTAAACAATACATCTTCTCTTTTCACTTCTTCCGTGAAGTGATAATTTGAGTATTCATTCTCTAAAATATTTGTCAGTTCAATATCATGTGTTGCAGCAAAACAAATTGCATTTTTTTCACTAATTGATTTTAGGATATAGGAAGAAGCCGCAATTCTTTCTACTGTATTAGTTCCACGAAGAACCTCATCTACAAAACAGATCACCGGAATCTCTTCATTGATCGCATCCAGAATCCTCTTAATTGATTTAATCTCCACGATAAAATAACTCTCGTTTTCAAACAGATTGTCCCTCAATGCCATTGATGTGTATGTTTTACAAAAACATGTTCTGAATTTCTTTGCAGAGCATGTATGAATTGTCTGCGCCAGAATGAGATTAATTGCGATTGTTTTTAAGAATGTTGATTTTCCTGATGCATTTGAACCGGTAATCAGGATACTCCTCTTTTCTTTGATACTATTGGCAACCGGATCAGTAATCAGCGGATGAAAGATGTTTTCTGTCTCAATCCCTTTTTTTGACTCAAACTGTGGTACAGTGTAATAGTCAAGCGCTTCTCTGAATGAAGCAACTGCCAATGCCACTTCTATCTTTCCCAGTGTTTCATACATTTGATGAATGTCATCCGTATGATCAAGCATTGTCTGCAGCATAGAATAAAACTTGATAATGTCCACATGAAAAATCATTCTCACATAATCCATGATCACATCACCTAATGAGCCACCGGTTCCATTGGAGGCGATCAAAAACCTTCCTTTTCTAATCTTTTCAAGTGAATTCATATTCTTTTTTAATACTTCATTATATTGACTGATTCCACTCACATTCAGCTCCATTATTTTCTGCGAACAGATAATCATATCACCAAGGTACCCAAAACAGATAAAATAATTCTCTATTTCAGCCTTATCCTTATAATAAGTGGCAATATTATAAACTGTCACTGCAAAAAAAACCGGCAATCCAATGATAGGTTTTACAAAAAGAAGTACTATTGAAGCCACAAAGAGAATCCCACAGATATAATGCCGCAGATTTCTGCGTTTTTCCACCTCTTTTAACCTGTCAATAAACTCAAACATCGATATTTTAGCTGTTCGTCCCAATCCGTAAAGAATCTCCTGCAACATGAAACTATCTTCTTTATTCGAAGCAAAATACTGATACAGCTCCTCGAGGGGCAAGAGCTTGTCCTCATCAAATTTCGGAATTCGAAGTTCTTTATACAAATATTCTTCCCCTACCGAAGAATACGTATTGTTGATCATCATGAAAATACGATCCATATCCAGGTCGTTCCATGTAATATCATCAATAGTAAAATCTTTTCCTACGCACCTCTTATAATAATATGTCAGTTTTTGCAACTCCTCATGCGTATACTCTCTCTTAGGAATTGTGCCCCAGGTCTGTCTGATTTTCTGCCTGATTCTCTCCCGTTCTCTTTTTCGAAATGTGATTGAATTGTATACAAAAATCACAAAAATAAATGCCATAATCATCAAATAGTACTGCATAACTGATCTCTCTTTCTGTTTTTCAAATAAAGATATAGACCGCCTGTTGAAGCGGCCTAGTGTTAGTATACAATGAAATATGTACAAAATCAATCTACGATTTATTACTGTCCCTAAATAATGATACAGATCACCCCGCCATTACTTTCATTTGTAATCTTTTCAAGTGTACTTTTTAATTTTTCCTGTGTTTCATCCGAAAGCTTTTCTAACTTATTTTTGATCCCTTCTTCTACAATCTGCTCAATCGATTTTCCAAAAATATTTGTCTCGAAAATGCCATTTTCACTCTTTTCACCATTTTCTTTGATGTAATTCATCAAATCATTTGCCTGTTCTTCACTTCCCACGATTGGAGCAATCTCCGTTTGCACCTCTGTCTTAATCATATGAATGGAAGGTGCTTTTGCCTTGATCTTAATACCAAATCTGTTGCCGGTTCTAGTGATTTCCGGCTCTTCAAGGACGATTTCTTCTTTTGAAGGTGTAACTACACCATATCCTTTATAAGCTACATTTGTCATTGCATTTTTGATTTTTCCATATTCCTCTTTTAATATAGAATAATCTTTCAGTGCATTGATGAGATGGTATTCATTTTTGATTTCAGCTCCGGTAAGGTCACTCAAAACGTCATAATACTGATTTTCATCCATATCTACACTGACGTCAATATTTCCGTTAGATAAATCCGTTTTACTAATTCTTGACTGTTTGATATAGTCTGATTCCATATTTTTTAGAGCAAAAATATCTTTCACTTTTCTGATTCCGGCCACCACAGTTTTTACAGAATCGATGATAGATTTTTTTAAGTAGTGTTCTTCATCAAGCATCTCAACCCATTTCGGGATATTGAAACGAATTGCCGATACCGGAAACTCGTATAATACAGTCTCTAATATTTTATAAATTTCTTCTTTTTTCAGTTGGGCACAATTCATCGGAACAACAGTGATATCATTTTTTTCACTGATTCTGTCTGCCAATTCCATCGTTTCCTTGGCATATGGTTTTTGTGAATTTAATATTACAATAAATGGTTTTCCCAGCGCCTTCAACTGGTTGATGGTTCTCTCTTCCGGCTCAATATAATGGTTTCTTTCAATACCACCAAAGGAACCATCCGTAGTAATCACAACTGCAATGGTAGAATGTTCATTGATGACCTTTTTTGTTCCTACTTCTGCTGCCTTTGTAAAAGGAATATCATAGTCAAACCATGGTGTTTTGACCATTCTCTCAACATTGTTTTCCACATGTCCCGTCGCTCCTTCTACCATATATCCCACACAGTCAATCAGCCTTACTTTTACTTGTGTATCAGGTGAAATGGCAATTTTCGCAGCCTCTTTGGGAATGAACTTTGGCTCTGTTGTCATGATGGTAGTTCCTGTAGAACTCTGTGGCAATTCATCCTGTGTTCTCGTTCTTATATTCTCATCCTCAATCTCCGGAAGCACCATCAAATCCATAAAACGCTTGATAAATGTTGATTTTCCCGTTCTGACCGGTCCAACAACTGCCAGATAGATTTCACCGTTTGTCCTTTTATTTATGTCATGATAGACATCAAATCCGTTTTCCGCATTCATGAAAAAAAATCCCCCCTTGTGATATATATATTATATATGCGGGGGGATTTCAAATTATTCTTCTTGATGATGATCTTTTTTTACATCTCTATGCATAGAGAACGATTTCAGGTCATAATTCTTCAAATTCTCATGTACTTGTCTGTCATCTGCCAAACCAATCAACTCATCTCTCGCTTTTTTTGCTTTATTGATATCAGCATGTCTGCTCGGTCCACCTACACATCCACCCTGGCAAACCATTCCTTCAATAAAATCAGCACTCAATCTTCCTGCCTTCATCATCAACAATGCCTTTTTGCACTCTGCTGCTCCGTCACATTTTAAAACTTCAATCTCCGTATTATCATTCGTTTCTTTCATACATTGCAAAACTGCTGCCGTGACTCCTCCCCCATTTCCAAATCTCTTTCCAAATACACTCGCATTCTGAAGGGTATTCTCTTCCGGTTCTAACGTCACTTCCTTCGCTCTCATAATTGCCCTAATCTCACCAAATGTCAGAACATAATCTGCATTTCCTTCAATACTTTCATCGATTACCTCACTCTTTTTCGCAATACATGGACCGATAAATACGGTTACGGCATCCGGATCTTTTGCCTTAATCATTCGTGAAACTGCACACATTGGAGAAACAGTTGTGGAAACATGATCAACAAGTGTAGGATAATGCTGTCTGATCATATTGACAAATGCCGTACAACATGATGTCGTCAGTTTTTTTCCTTCTTTATAAGCCTCTGTCCATTCCTCTGCCTCAGCTGCTGCTGTTAAATCTCCTCCAAGTCCCACTTCATACATATCATCAAATCCAACTTTTTTCAGAGCAGTTCTCCAGCTGGCAAATGTGATATCTTTTCCAAACTGACCTTCTGCTGCCGGAGCAATCATTGCCACAACTCTCTTTCCTTCTCTGATTGCATTGATTACATCCACAATAAATGTCTTAGAACCAATTGCCCCAAAAGGACAGCTGTGGATACAATGACCACACTGTATACATTTTGTCTCATCAATAAAGCAGATTCCGTTTTCATCCATTGTAATTGCATCTACCGGACAACTTCTCTTACATGGTCTTAGAAGTTCTGCAATGGCATTATACGGACAGGCCTGAGAACATAGACCACATTCCTTACAGACGGATGGATCGATATAAGCCCTGTCCCTTCCCATAGAGATTGCACCGAATCTGCATGCCTGCTGACATTTTTTTGCCATACATTTCTGACAGTTATCGGTAACTACATATCTTGAGATTGGACACTCCTCACAGGCTGAGGAGATTACCTGTACAATATTGTTACTCTGCCGCTCACCGGGACATTTTCCCTCTACAAGTCGGATACGCTGTCTTGTAATTTCCCTTTCTTTATAAACGCAGCATCTAAAAATTGATTTTGGTCCCGGAAACATTTTAAACGGCAGATTATCTTTTTCCTCTTCCAACTTTCCTTCAAATGCCAGTTTTGCCACTTCATAAAGTACTTCATGCTTTACCCTAAGTATTGTTGCGTCATTTGATACCATGCCAATTCCTCCTGTAATCTTCCTATCATCACCAATGCCAAAAGAGCCGCACAATCATTCCTGATGTGCCGCCCTTGTTACATATTTTACACTATATTATTCCCATAAGATTTCATATGTCTTGTCACGCATCATCAGTTCATTTACCGCATCTTTTGCTGCCATTCCTCCAAATAAAATCACATTCACTTTTTCAATAATCGGAAGAGACACATCATATTTTTTTGCAAGGGCAAGTGCTGCTTTTGCACTGTAGACACCCTCAACGACCATATGAACTTCTTTCATGGCTTCTTCCATTGTATAGCCCTGGCCAATCAAGATTCCTGCTCTCCTGTTTCGGCTATGCATACTTGCACATGTGACAATCAGATCTCCCATTCCTGATAAGCCGTACAATGTCTGTCTGTTCGCTCCCATTGCAATACCAAGTCGTGAAATCTCTGCAATTCCTCTTGTAATCAAAGCTGCCTTTGTATTGTCTCCATACCCAAGTCCGTCCGCAATTCCCGCGGCAAGTGCAATAACGTTTTTCAGTGAACCACCCAGTTCAACTCCAAGAAGATCAGGACTTGTATATACCCTAAAGACCATTGACGAAAAGATATTCTGTATATATTCTGCTGTCTGTCTTGTTTTTGCAGCTGCCACACAGGTGGTAGGAAGCCCTCTTGAAACCTCTTCTGCATGACTCGGACCGGATAATACGGCAACATCGGCATCCGGTATTTCACTCTCAATGACATCTGTCATTGTCATAAGCGTGTTTTCCTCTATTCCTTTGGCAACATTAATGATTAGCTGTCCGGGCTTTGTCAATCCTTTCAGCCTTGCAGCTGTACTTCTTATGTAGGATGATGCAACTGCGAGTACAATGATATCCTGATCTGTCACTGCTTCATTTAAATCATCTGTTATTTTGATTTTTTCAGAAATCACGATTCCCGGAAGACTTACTGTATTTTCTCTATTCTTTTTCAGCATCTCCACTTCATTTTTTACCGCTGACCACATTGTAACGTTGTGACCATTATTGTTGAGAAGAACAGCGATTCCGATTCCCCATCCTCCTGCTCCTAAGATACAAATATTTGCCATTTTACACCTCTTCTTTCTTCTGACCGATTTTTCTTTCATTTCCTGCAATCAGACGTTTAATATTGGCACTATGCTTGATGAATGCCAGTGCAACAATCACTACTACTAATATATATACTTCTATTCTTTCGCTTCCTGTTATATGCGTATTGTTTTTGAAGCCAAGAATTCCGAATTCATTAAAACAAATAAATTCAACTAAAAAGCATGCCATAAACACAAGGGAACCAAGTGAAACATATTTTGAAATAAAAGTAACCGACAGGAAAATCACCCATGAAAGGGCGATAATTTTGAGATCTCCTAATCCGAAAATAACACCAGACGATGCCGCAATTCCTTTTCCGCCTTTGAATCCCATATAAAATGGAAAATTATGTCCCAGAATTACGCCAAGTCCACCATAAATACGAAGCATCAATACATAGTCAGAAGGTTTTCCTAAATGATAGCGATAAATATACCAAATCAGAAGTCCTGCAAACATTGCTTTAAAACAGTCACCAAAATAAGTAATGATACCTGCTTTTTTTCCCAGTACTCTCATTGCATTGGTTGTTCCGGCATTTCCACTTCCATACTCTCTTATATCAACATGTTTAATTTTCCCATAAATATAACTAGTCTGAAATAATCCAAATATATAGCCTATTGCCAAACAAATAATGCGTTCCATCTTACTCATTGTCCTTTCGTTCTCTAATGATAAATTTTAATGCGGTTCCCTTAAAACCAAATGCCTCACGAATCTTGTTTTCTATATATCTGGTATATGAAAAATGCATCAATTCTTTGCTATTCACAAAGATCACAAATGTCGGCGGTTTTACTGCTGCCTGTGTAATATAATAGAGTCTCAGTCTCTTTCCTTTATCACTCGGTGGCTGCTGTAAGGCAACTGCTTCTGCCATAATCTCATTAAGCACGCCTGTCTGAATCCTTAATGTCTGGTTTTCAATCACCATGTCAATCAGATCAAACAGTTTATTCAATCTCTGTCCTGTCATTGCTGAAACAAATAACAGCTCCGCATAAGGCATAAATGACAGAATCTCTCTTATTCTCTTTGTATGTTCATAAATTGTCTTATCATTCTTTTCAACAGCATCCCATTTATTGACAACAATGATGACACCTTTTCCTCTCTCATGGGCAATCCCGGCAATTTTGGCATCCTGCTCTGCCACACCTTCTGTTGCATCTATGACCACTACAACCACATCTGCACGTTCTACCGCTGTGACAGTTCTGATGATACTATACCGTTCGAGTTCCTCTTTAATCTTTGATTTTCTTCGAAGTCCTGCTGTATCAATAAAAACATATTCTTTTCCATTTCTCTTTACATCCGTATCAATTGCATCTCTTGTTGTACCTGCAATATCCGATACAATGACCCTGTCTTCACCGAGCAGTTTATTAATAATGGATGATTTTCCAACGTTTGGTCTTCCCACAATCGCAACTCTGGGTCTGTCATCATCCTCTTCCTGTTCGGCCTTTGATGTATCAAAATGAGCACATACTGCCTCAAGCATATCTCCTATTCCCAACTTTGATGATGCTGAAATTGGATACGGATCACCGATTCCAAGATTATAAAATTCATACACATCCGGCATCATTTTATCAAAACTATCTACTTTATTGACAACTAAAACAACCGGTTTGTGGCTTCGCCTCAAAAGATCCGCCACTTTGGAATCCGCATCCACAAGCCCCTGTCTTACATCCGTCATAAAAACGATCACATCTGCCGTGTCAATGGCAATCTGTGCCTGTTCACGCATCTGCGACAAGATAATATCACTCGAATCCGGCTCAATACCACCTGTATCAATCATAGTAAATGTCTGGTCAAGCCATGTAACATCTGCATATATTCTGTCTCTTGTCACTCCGGGAGTATCTTTCACAATCGAAATCATCTCTCCCGCAAGTGCATTAAACAATGTTGACTTTCCAACATTCGGTCTGCCAACAATTGCAACAACCTGTTTTCTCATTTTATAAGAATCCTTTCTTTTTTTCTCATTCATATCATTTTGCAATGAAATTATCTATTCAGTGATCCGGATAGGCATCTATATACACAAAATTTCCGTTTTTTCCTCTTTCTTTCCCATTATACATGCCTAGAACACTGTCTACAAATCCCTTTCCATCTGAAGGAGTAATGACAATTTCGGTTCCGATTGCCTCTGATACTTCTTTTAACGTATAATCATCCAAAAACACATCTTCACCGCTTCGAAGAATATTATTGGGAAGTAATAACCTGCTTCCAAGCTGTTTTCCGGTTAGCTGTGCGATCAAATCCGTTCCGGTGATCAGACCTGATACGGTAATCGTCTCACCAAAGAAATGATTCACAATTCGATAGCAGTGAATCGTGAGTCCCGGTATTTTTTCTTCCAGCATACCTGACATTTTTTTTAACAGATCAAATGCCAAAACACCGGTAGCAATAGAAACCTCTATTTTCTGATGATCTGCTTTAACATCAATCGCATGATATGCCTCAACAAACTCATTCCATAAAAGCCGCATCATTCCCACGCCGTTTTCCAATTGAAGATAGCCATCGTATCTTTCTTCTTCCGGGAAATCTCTTCCCGCCATAATATACCACTCATCACTGGCATGGATAAAATGTAATCCATGTCTTTCAAAAAAAAGTTTTTGATAGGTTTCAATCAAATCAATGACTTCAACGGCATCCTCTTTTTCAAAACTTTCTAAAGGATATAAGCCTTCCCGGTACTTTGTAAGACCAGCCGGCACAACGGATACGCTCTGCATCACAGGCGCGTACGCTTCAAGGTCTTCTATGGTTCCAGCCAGTTCCTCATGGTCATTCACTCCTTTGCAGAGAACAACTTGTCCATTCATTTCGATTCCGGCTTCATATAGTTTTTCAATCTTTTTTAACGCCTCACCTGCAAAACGGTTTTTCAACATTTCACACCGAAGATTGGGATTTGTCGTATGAACAGAGATATTAATCGGACCTAAATGATATCTGATAATTCTGTCAATATCCCGGTCTGACATATTGGTAAGCGTAATATAATTTCCTTGCAAAAATGATAGTCTGGAATCATCATCTTTAAAATACAGAGTCTCTCTCATCCCTTTTGGCATCTGGTCAATAAAGCAGAACATACATTTATTCTGACAGCTTTTATAATCTCCCATCAGTCCATTCTCAAACACAATCCCCAGATCCTCATCCGGGTCCTTATCGATTTCCAACAGCCATTCTTCACCATCCGGCTTTCTGACGAGCACTTCAATATATTCATCTTCCACAAAAAACTGATAATCAAACACATCTTCTATTTCATTATCATTTATCTTTAGAAGAATGTCTCCCGGTTCCAATTCGAATTCTTCAGCAATAGAACCCGGCAAAATCTCTTTGATAATATGTTCTTTCGCTTTCATGAAATCTTCCCGCTTTCTGTTTTCGGTAATATGTCAAGTCTCAAATTAGTTTATCAATAAAACTCAAATTTGTAAATATAATTCTTCATGTTCGTACACGAATATAAAGAAAAAATCTGAAAGTATTACCAGACATTTACAATACAAATGTTGCTATTTGCAAACATGATCTCCACTTGCAAATAGCAACATACATAACATAATCTTCATTTATTGCAAAAACGCTTTCCAAGCTTTCTTCCAAGCCGCATCACCATCAGGAGCCGTATCATCTGTAAAATCATATCCATTGGAATCTGTCACCTGAACTGATTCCGCATAAATCAGTACATCAAACTGCTGTATATGATCTGTATCAGGATACGTCGTTAAAAAATAGCGAAACAATGATGGTGTCACTTCTCCGGGTGCAACTTTCTTAGTGTAATAATAGTATCCGCTTAAGGCCGTATCACCCCCTGTAGCATCATCAGGGATAAACACCCAACCTTCCGGAAGATGATTAACATAATTATCCGAACCGGTGGTATCTCGATCCGCCTTATAAAAATGATACGGATTATCCGGAGTAATACGATCTGCTAAAGAATCCACATACGTTTCATCTGAAAACTGCGCTTCATCTAATACAGGATCTGTACCGGAATAATTCGAAATATAGGAGATTTTTCTAATCTCTCCATCTGAAAAATCGGCATATACACGAACATAGCAGGAAACATTACCTGTATTTTTTACCTGTACCTTCTTCTTGAAGATCGTATTTTTAAGCTGCTTTACCGGCGGAACAAATTCTTCCTGTATCTCAATGGTATTATTACCAATCGTCACCTCATTCAGAGTATGTTTATCATCTTTAAGATACGCATATACAATCGCACTTGAAATGGCAATGACAGCCAATCCTAACAGCACTCCCAAATACTTTTTTCTTGCTTTCTTTTCACTATTTTGTCCTTCTTTTTCTGCCAACCCGTACACCTCCTGCCATCAGATCACTGATTCACATATTTATTATAGATATCAACTAAATTATCATACACGGTTTCTGAGCCATCAGCTACACTGTGTGCTAACTGTGCATTTGTCACTTTTTGATTGTTGATCAAAATATTATCTGCCTGAATCGCATACGCATACACATTGATGTTTCCGACACTTCCCGAAAGAGAATCTGTTTCAAGAATATTGATCAGCTGTATTTTATCAAAAAGGGCTGCGGTTTTCTCATCCTTCGCGATCACCTTTGTATATCCATATACATATGTATTTACATCACTTCCCGTTTGATCTTTGCTAACCAGTTTCCAATTATCATTCACTCCGGTTGTATCATTACCACCCACTGTCGTAATCAAATTGAACAATTGCACTTTCTCAGTATTATGTATTTTCTGATTTGGTGTGACGCCTCCATGTCCATCATCCACATCACCAACTGTGTCGACTAATGCTTTCGGAATTTCCACTTTAATGAAAACAACTGCATCATTTTTCCCTGTATTTACTACAACAGGATCCTTGTCTATTTTAGATAAAGGTGCCATTACCTTAGCTGCGTTACTCAGTCGATCATACTTTTCTTCACTTAAAGTAATTTTCACTTCACCGTATGTAAAAGTATTTTTCACTTCTTCTTCGCTATTCTTAGAAACCGCAAGAACCGTTGCTGCTGTAATTCCTATGACACATAAGCAGAAAATAACAATTCTTTTTAACTTACCCTTTTGTTTCATGCCATTCACTCTCCATTTTCGTCACTATTATACGAACCTGCTATGGTGTTCCAAACGCTTCATTAAACACTGCATAAGGATCGTCAGAATCTGAAATCTCGGCCATATATCCATAAAAATCCAAACCAAAACCAGACTGGGCATCCGCATTATTGATGGTAGGGCTGACTGTCACCTGATCATTCGCTAACAGATCAATTGTCTTTGTCTTGCCAGGCTCATCTTTCGTCAGACTACTATCCAATTTTTTCGCCGAACTCCCATCACCATAATAGACATACAGTTTGCCGCCATGGTTACCGAGTGCATCCTTTTCACAGCCTGTTTCCGTATCGGTATATGTCACTTTCTTCCATCTCGTATCCCCCTCATTTCTAAGAGAATACTCAATTTTTCCACCACTTGGAAAACCACTTTCCACAACCTCCACATACAAATACGCTTTCATGTCTGTTTTGTTTTTTATTGTGATAAAGGGATCCTTCTTAAGATCAGAACCCGGTAATACGCCGGTATAAGTATTGGTTTCCACTGTCTCAGCTGCCTCTCCATCTGAACCATCTTTGAGCTTATAGATTCCATCACTTACATACGCAGTTGTTCCATTTTCGGTGATCGTCTCCCTCTCATCCACTACTGCTTTATGCTCATACAGATGAAACTCCTGTGCAAGTCCTGCATCAATCTTCACATTTCCACTAAACGGAACCTCTGTGAGATATTTTGCTTTTGCCCCCCGTGTCAGATAAAAAATGGCAATAATCCCTAACATCAGGTACAAGGAGGCTTTTACATATATTTTTGTAGTATTTTTACTCTTCTTTCTATTTTCTTTCATGCACTGCACCAAGCCTTCCATTCTTTAATCCACCTGAACAAACCTGACATCAATATCAAAATCAAATGTCTCTCCTGCCACCATATGATCATAATAATCTTCCGCACTAATATTAAAGTTCATGGTCTTTGTTTGTTTCGATTTTGAACCTCCGTTTGATTCTAATATACCGACATCAGAAAATGTAATCGTATTCAAATCAAGACTTTGTACACGTTTGTTTACATTATCAAAATCTGCCAGTGTAATGTTCATTTTTTGTTTCAGACCTGTATTTGCTTTATTTCCATACTTAAAAATGATATCATATCTTACATCAACTTCCGATTTGTTCTCTACCGTAATATAATAAACCCCCGGCTTATCAGATTCCAAAACGGATACTAAAACGTTACTATATCCTTCTTTGTAACTGCCTTTGGCTCCCACATTGAACCCGGCAACCCTTCCTGCATCGCTTTCCAGTCCCTCTGATTCATACTTTGCATAAAGATGAGCCACCATACCGGAAGTAACCATGACAAGCCAGAATAATATAACAACTGTATACATAAGATATCTATTGCGATTTGATTTCGACACCTGCATAGCTTCCCTCCTTCTCTTGCATGGAACGACTGTCCTCTCATTACCGTTCGTTACTAATTTTGTCGCATCATTAATGCAACATTAATAAAATCATCAATTACGTTCTCGCATTACTTTATTAACCATATTATAGATTTACAATAAATATACTATTATTATAACTTATACCTACAATCCAAGTCAATACAAAAATCCTTTACAAATAAGTTCTTCTACTTTGCTTCTAATGACAAACCAATCAATGCTGCCAGATTTCCCCTTTTCCCTTCCAGTCCTCTATGCGAAAATAAAATTTCCTTATTACAGCACGTGCATATTCTTCTATTTTCAATATGCTGTGGAAGGATACCTGCTTCTTCTAAAATCAGTTCATTCGCTTTCCACAGGTCAAGCTGGTATTTTTCTTTTTTCTCTTTTGATTTTTGGAATATCTTACCTACATGTTCTTTACTGAATTTTTTTTCAAACTCCTCTAACAAATCTGCGCTTACCTCATAACAATCCTGACATATTGAAGGACCAATTGCACACACAATATCCTCTTTGTTTGATCCATAAACTTCACACATTTTTTCAACTGTTTTTTGACCCATCCTTTCTACCGTTCCACGCCATCCGGAATGTGAAACCGCCACCACTTTTTTGACCTTGTCAGCAAAAAAAAGTGGAACACAATCGGCATAATAGGTAAAAAGAACAATGCCCGGTTCATTCGTCATCAATCCGTCGATATCATGATAATCTTTCTCTTTTGTGATTCCTTTTCCACAATCCTCTTTTGAAACAATGCGGATATTAGTCGTATGAGTTTGATCAGAAGCTACAAACTGACGAATATCACAACCGATTTGCTCTGCAATTCTCTTATAATTCTCCCTTACACACTCTTTTTGATCCCCTCTGGTAAAAGACAGATTGAGAGAACGAAATATTCCTTTGCTCGTTCCTCCCAGTCTTGTTGTAAAACCATGTATAACAAACGGAATTGCATCCAATACTTCATATTTTATCAATGGAAGTTCATCGTTTTTTATTTTTTCAAGGTATTCATGCATAAACTCTATTTCCTCCCAATTTTACATCGAACCAAATGCGTTTTTAATCAGCCGGATTTTTCTGTCATCGATCCCCTCAATCCCTACCACATCATAACGGAATGTCATTTCCTGACTTATTTTTTTCTCTTTTATGTAGTACCATGATACCGCCATAATCTTTTTTTGTTTTCTTGCATCAACTGCTTCTAAGGCAGAGCCATACTTCTTTGTGCTTCTATATTTTACCTCCACAAAAACCAGCATATTTTCTTCATTTTTATCTCTTGCAATAATATCAATCTCACCTATTTTGCAACGATAGTTTTGCTCAATAATCTCGTATCCGTTATTATTCAAATAATCCACAGCAACCGTTTCATATTCGCTTCCTATTTTTCGCTTATTTATTCTGTTTTCTGCCTGAGTTTCTGCTTTGAAACCGGCGTTTCTTTTGCTATTCTCACTATTCATCAATTCTTATATCCCCATTATACTCTTTCCCTGTTATTGATATTTACATTTCTTTGGAATCCAGTCTTCTTTTAAAAATGTCAGCCGGTGAATCGGACAAGGTCCATATTCTTTGATTGCCTCTATATGCTGCTTCGAACCATACCCTTTGTTAGCCGCAAACCCATACTCTGGGTAGATCTCATCAAACTCTTCCATCAGCCGGTCTCTCTCAACCTTTGCAATAATACTTGCGGCTGCAATCGATGCTGACCTGGCATCCCCTTTAATAATCGCTACCTGTTTCATCTTCATCTGAGGAATATTCACTGCATCGTTCAATAACACATCCGGCTGCACCGAAAGACTGCCTATGGCCGTCTGCATTGCCCTATAAGTAGCCTGTAAAATATTAATCTCATCAATGATTTCATGACTGACAAATGCTGTCTTGTAAGCAATTGCTTCATGCGTGATACGAATATATAATTCTTCACGTTTTTTTTCTGATAACTGTTTCGAATCATTGAGGTATAGAATTTCACAAGTTTTTGGAAGAATTACCGCTCCTGCACATACGGGTCCGGCAAGCGGTCCACGCCCCACTTCATCTACTCCACAAATATTTTCAAAGTCAGCATATTTTCGTTCAAATTCAAACATCCGGTACATTCGGGCAATTTCATCATGATAAGCCTGCCTTTTTTTTCGGTAGGTATCTAATAATTTTATCACTCCCACTCTTTGGTCAGAAGAATACTTTTCAAACAATTTCTCATACTCTTCCATTTTTGTATTTTCAAACTCATTCTTGATCTCTGCAATTTTGACATTACTCATACTTTAACTTCCTTGTTTTTATCATTTCAGATTATTTTTCCTATTCACATTCCTCCAGACTGATTTTTCCGAGCTTTCCACTTCGAAATTCATCTAAAAGCGTTGTAGCTGCCTTGTCAATATTAAGCTCATTGCCTTTTAATAAAAACTTTCTATTTTCTGCGATATCACTTAACATCTTTACAAAATCATCTGACTCTTCAATCGAATACCTGGCATTGAGTACTCCCGGATATTCTGTGACAAGATACTTTTCCAGTTCCATTGCCATCTCTGTTGTATTAATCACATTATCGTTAATAGAACCAATCAATGCTAATTTAATCCCTACCATAGGTTCCTCAAATTTTGGCCAGAGAATTCCCGGAGTATCCAACAATTCCAGTGTACTGCTGAGTTTAATCCATTGTTTTCCCTTTGTAACACCAGGTTTATTTCCGGTCTTTGTACAGGCTTTTTTTGCATAAGAATTGATAAATGTTGATTTTCCAACATTAGGGATTCCTACTACCATTGCTCTAACAGGTCTGTTTTTAATTCCTCGTTTTCGATCTCTTTCGATTTTCTCTTTACATGCATCTTTTACTACGTTATTAATCATTTTGATACCCTGACCGTCTCTGGAATTGACCATGACAGCAAAATAACCCTTGTCCTCAAAAAACTTTTTCCATTCCTTTGTCTTTTGTTCATCCGCAAGATCACATTTATTAAGAAGAATCAGCCTTGCTTTGTTTCTTCCAATCTGATCAATATCAGGATTTCTACTGCTGAGTGGTATTCTTGCATCCACTAGTTCGATCACCAAATCAATCAGTTTGATATCTTCCTCCATCATCCTTCTTGCCTTTGTCATATGACCCGGATACCAGTTAATGCTGCTCGTTTGAAAACTTCTTTCTTCATTTGCCATCTTTGTCACTTCCTTTGTTCAAAATATTGAAATCATCCTATCATAATTTATAACTACTTTACATGTTTAATTCTTTCAAATGGCCATGCAATCATCCATACTTTGCCTTTTATTTCTTCCAGCTTTACTTTCGCTATTGTATTCGCTCTGCTGTCTTCACTATTATTAATATTATCTCCCAATACAAAATACTCATTATAATCCAGTTTGATCTGATCTTTTGCAAGTCCTGCATTGACGATGGACTCTTCAAAATCAAAGCCTTTTAACTGTCTGTCGTTGATATATACTTTTCCATCTTTAATCTGAACAGTCTCTCCCGGCAATGCAATTACTCGCTTTATATATTCTACTTTTTCTCCGTTGATATCTTTTTTTTCAAACACAATTACATCAAATCTCTTTGGAGCACTAATCTGATAGGAAAGTGAATTGATGAGTACCGTGTCATCGCTCAGTAACACATCATTCATGGAGTTTCCTACAACTTTTGTCTGCTGACAGAAAAAAGAAATGAAAAACATGGCAAGTACAATCACTACCAGTATGTCTGCTACCCACTTAAGCACTTTATCAACCAAAAAATTCTCATCAGGTCTTGCACTATAAAACATGACTATTCCTTTCAAACTTGTTTTTA
This sequence comes from uncultured Lachnospiraceae bacterium, assembly GCA_902773095.1. Taxonomy (GTDB): domain Bacteria; phylum Bacillota; class Clostridia; order Lachnospirales; family Lachnospiraceae; genus Bovifimicola. The sequence continues at coordinate 22,660 of CACYDA010000296.1, forward strand.
ATCACAAAATTCTATTTAATCACAAAAAGGACAAAATACCATAAGTATCTGTCCTTTTCACTCTTTATTTACATTAAAGAAATTACTTAACTAACTCTTTTACCTTAGCTGCCTTACCTACTCTGTCTCTTAAATAGTTAAGCTTAGCTCTTCTAACCTTACCATAACGTACAACTTCAATCTTTTCTACGTTTGGTGAATGTAATGGCCATGTCTTCTCAACACCGATACCATTTGAAGTTTTTCTTACTGTAAATGTCTCACGAGAACTTCCACCCTGTCTCTTGATTACTGTTCCTTCAAAAACCTGGATTCTTTCTCTGTTTCCTTCCTTAATCTTAGCATATACTTTAACAGTATCACCAACATTAAATTCATCAACTGTCTCTTTTAACTGAGCAGCTTCGATGTTCTTAATAATATCGTTCATTTGTGTGACCTCCTTAATATTTAGATGTTCTTAATACTTCACTTGTCCGTAACAGAGGACCATCCTTTTTTCACAACATTAATAAATTATCACAACTTTCACCAGATTGCAAGCAGTTTTTGCATTTTCTTACAATATCATCATCGCATCTCCAAAACTGAAAAACCGGTACTTTTCTTCCACAGCTATGTTGTATGCTTTCAGTATCTTTTCGCGTCCTGCAAGAGCTGATACGAGCATTAATAAGGTGGATTCCGGAAGATGAAAGTTTGTGATCAGTGAATCTACTGCCTTAAACTGATATCCCGGATAGATAAAAATATCTGTCTCTTTACTCACCGGATTAACAATACCGTTTTCATCTGCTGCTGATTCCAGGGTACGACAACTTGTGGTTCCCACTGCAATAATTCTTCCTCCGTTTTTTCTGGCACTATTGATGGTATCGGCTGCCTCTTTGGTCACATTGATATATTCCGAATGCATATGATGCTCCAATATATTATCTACTTTCACAGGTCGAAACGTTCCAAGACCTACATGAAGTGTCACTCTTGCGATTTTCACACCCTTTTCTTCAATTCTTTTGAGTAATTCACCTGTAAAATGAAGTCCTGCCGTCGGTGCGGCCGCTGAACCATCATTTTTAGCATACACCGTCTGGTATCTGTTTCGATCTTTAAGTTTATGAGTAATATAAGGAGGCAGTGGCATTTCCCCCAGCTGATCTAGAATTTGTTCAAAAACACCATCATATTCAAATCTGATCAGACGGTTTCCATCTTCCACAACATCAATAATCTCACCTGTCAAAAGTCCTTCTCCAAATGAGATCCGACATCCCTGTCTGGCCTTCTTTCCCGGTTTTACAAGCACTTCCCATATGCTGTCTCTCCTTCGTTTTAATAACAATACTTCAATTTGTGCCTGTGTATCTTCCTTTAATCCAATGAGTCTCGCCGGGATGACTCTTGTATCATTAATCACGAGACAATCTCCGGGATTCAAATAATCCATTACATCACTAAAAATTTTATGCTCTATTTCACCCGTTTTTCGGTCAAGCAACATCAATCTTGATGATGAACGATTTTCAAGTGGATCCTGGGCAATCAATTCCTGTGGCAATTCATAACTAAAGTCTGACAATTTCATCATATTTGTAAATCCTTTCCAAATGGTAATTTCATCATGGTTTATGGTGATCTACATATTTCACAACATACTCTTCTAATGTTTCAATTTTCTCATCGTGCATTGTGTTAGAAATTTCCTCACCTACATAGACAATATGCCATGGTTCAAAAATGTACCCTGTCACATCTGTCTGGTCATCTTTATATCTTACAATAAATCCATATTTATAAGCATTTGCATATAGCCACAATGCTTCATCACTACCTTCAAATGCTTCCAGCTTATTATACACCTGACTGACATCAATTGCCCTTCCGGTATGATGCTCACTAAACCCCGGTCTCGAACTGTATGTATCCACTTCTTCTACGGAATCTGTTTTCAAGTAATACCGATATAATCTGTCCTGATAATTGACACTTCGATAGGAGGAACATACGTATATTTTCATTCCCAGTTCTTCCATATCATCTGTAAGCTTTTGATAAGCGGCAACGGTTTGAGGTGTCGCTATATAATCTCCTTCCAAAGCAACGAGCTCATCCGGTTCAAAATCATCCTCCACTCGGTTAAACTTATTGATCAACAATGGCGTATCCGTATTCTCATCGGCATATTTTATATATTTTTCATCATAAAACTCCTGATCCAGATTTGCATCCACTCTCCATACGACTTCCTCAAGCGGCATCCTGGGATTCTTTTTTGCATATGCATCATATCTGTCGTACTTATCAGCATCCGCATAATAAATATGAGAATACCTGTCACCCTCTTCCTGTGGTACCCCAGATGTCTGATGAACGGATTCTTTCCCTTCTTTATTTGTATTTTTTCCTGAAACCTGCTCCGCTGTCGCGATTATTGAAAATAATACGACAAAACATACTGTAATCGTTTCTATTTCATATAATGAAATCACTATTTTTTTTCTTCGCTTTTTCAAGATCAGACTTTTTCTCAGTTCCGGGTAAACATGATTGATGCAGGTACATATAAAATAGCCAAAAAGCAATCCTAATAAACTAAACAAGATCATCAAAGAATTATGTTTTCCTGTACTGAAATTCTGCAGGATCAGAATATATAGATCAATCAAAACCACATAGATTACGTCGCGTATAAAATACTTATACCGCTGATAAATCAATGGCATTGCAATACCAATCGGTACGTAAATTAAAAAAATGTTCAACAGTTCGTAATTCATATGAATCTTTCTGTCATGCAAAAATTCAATAAGAAAAATAGTATAAATTGAAAATAAAGCAGAAACTATCATATGATATCTATTTATTTTTATTCTTCGCTCCATCTGTTTTTTCAACAAAATGGTATGAACACCAATCACCGCTAAAATCCCCAATAGAAAATATAGCATTTTCTCACCTATGTTTCTTTCCTTTTATCTCAAATGTTCCATTTTTGTGAATCGTAATCAAGGTTCCACCCTTATGCTCTGAAAGGTTCTTCGCATATAAAAGGCAATCAATCCCTTGTCCATACGTAAACCTGATTCCTTCGTATTCCACAGAAAAATCATTCAAATGATCATGTCCGCAATAGATGGCTTTCGTGCTCTTAAGTTCCTTTACCTTCTCAAACAACCTGCACTCTCCACTCTGTGTACTGATCACTTCATCTCTGCTGCCATAATAGTATTTTGCAGATTTTCTGGCATTAATTGCCGAATCCCATGCATCTTCATATTCCTTGATTGGCATATGCATAAAAATATGCGATGGTACAATTCTTCCCTCTTCTTTGTTAATCCTGTTCGTGACCTTTTCATACCATTCCAATTGATCCTCATGGACACAATCATATTTTTTCTTTTTATTCCTATAAACATACTCATTAGAATCAAGCATAAATAAAACGGAGTTTAATTCTCCTGATTGGTTCCGAAGCTTTATGATATAATTCGATACACCCGTGATTGTTTCCGTCTCATCTGTCCGAACCAGAAGGGAATTTGGTTTTGTCATCAAAAACTGTGCCAGTTCTCTCCTTTTATGTGTCGCTTTTCCTTCTGCATCATGATTACCAAATGTAACTGCATATGGGATGCCCGTACTTTCCAGAAGTCTTGTAATAATCTCATAGCTGTGCAGATTGTTTCTTGAAAGAGAAATATGCGCTCTCGAACAAGTCAAATCTCCCGTGAGAACAATCAAATCCGGTTTTGTCTTTTCAATCACATTTCTCACTATAGAAAGCGCCCGCCGATCTTCATGTCTGGAAAAATATCCCCCGCCAATATGCAAATCCGTCAGCTGTAAAACCCTAAAAGGCTTATCGTCTTTTTTTATAATAGAATAATATCCGTCTTCTTCAAGTTTAACATTGGAATTCATTTTCACCAAATCATAATCATATTGATCGAGATACGAATCTAAAAATCTGCTTCCACTATAGACCATTTTTACCAGTTGATAAGCACCTGCTGTCAATGCGCCTAAACCAGTCATTCCAATCATTATCGGTTTCTTTTTATCCATCGTATACCTCCATTATAATATACAGCATTCCATCACATTATCTATTATTCCTTAATCAGGACTTTTTTAATCTCACAAATATACATTGAATGCCAGTCATGTTCCGGATACCATCTTCCTTCGATTGATGTGTCAATAAGACAATCCGGTTCCAGCTCTTGACGATATAGTTTTTTTGCTTTTAGAACCACCGATGCTTCTTCAAAGTATGGTGCCTCACCATCAAATCTGACTGTCAGATTCTCATGTTCTATTTTATTCTCATCCCTACCGGATGCGCTGCCCATATAAGTCAACATTTTTCTATAGGATTCATCAAAAAACGAAAGTGTCAATCCATCAGAAGAATCAATATACTCTTTTGTATATCTCTGTGGTCTGATGAAAATAAATGCCACAGGTTTTCCCCATAGGATTCCAAGTCCTCCCCATGACGCCGTCATCGCATTGACATCATTTTCATTCTTTGCTGCTGTAATTAACATCCATTTTTTTCCTACCATGTCAAATACATTTTCATTTATTTCACTAACATTCATCTCTTTAAAAGCCATACTTTCATACTCCTTTACATTTTTCAGTTCATATTATACCATATTTTATGAAAATATGTGTGTTTTGCTCATTTTTTGTTAATGAATATTTTCATCATTCGTTTTTCGCTGATGAAAATCGAGTAGGTGGGGAATTTGTTTCCTTCCCACCCGTCACGCCGCCACGCATCCGACGCAGTCGAAACCTTCCTCATGCCGGGAATGTGCAATCGAGTAGGCAGGGAACTTGTTCCCTTCCTACCCGCCACGCGAATCGCTGGTCAGCACAATCTGACATCTTCCTTTCAGCGCCCCTGCGCACTAAAAATAAGGACAGCTTTCCCTATCGAAAACTGCCCTAATTTCTTACCGGCTTATGATTGATTGTCCGGTGAACTATCTTTATCTACTTTTATTTCATTTTCTTTTTTATTTTCATTTTCTAATTCATTTTCCATTTCATTTTTCAATTTTTCTATCTCTGCCTTAAGATCTCCTAATCGCTCATTTTTTTCATCTCTCGCCTTATTGTGAGATGCTCTGAGCGACATAATAAATATTACCACAATCATGATTACGATAACCGGATTCTGTAACATTTCGGTCAAACGGCCAATCTTCGGAATAATATGTACTACTTTTCCCTGTATCCGTTCCGGCTCAAAGGGTTGATCTGCAATATTATTTGCATCCCCCTGCGTAATCACTTCCTCTTCTGAGATATAGACAATCCTGTGAGTGACTAAATCATTGGAAGAATCTACAAATGTGATGATATCACCTATTTTATACTTATCACATTTTTTAATAATCAGTAAATCATTTACTTCAATCTTAGGTGACATACTGCCCGACAGGACGACAGCCTGTCCGTAACCACCGATCATAGGTAGCTGCTTATGAAGTACCATCCTTGCATTCGCAAAAACCAAGCTGACACCGATCAGAAGTGATACAAGAACAAAGCACAACATCCTACCTGCAAATTTCAATGTTTTCCCTACTTTTGCCATACCTTTTACGTCTCATCCTCATCTTCATCTTCTTTATTTCTGAATATCACAAGAAATACAATCATTACCACAACACAAACACCACCGATGATCAGATACTTCACATAAGCCGGTGCATCACCTGTCTTAATGGATGTCCATGAAATCTCTTTCGTTCCCTTTTCAGAATCCGGCTTGCTTGACGGAGGCGGTGTAGGATTATCATAATCATATTCTGCAATCACATTGATATTGATATGGCAGGCAATCTCTTCATCAACAGCTGTATCACCCAGCATTGTATCGTAATCGTCCGAACCTCTCTCAAAATCCCACTTCCACTTAATGGTATATTCCTCAGAACTGTTTCCATAAAGGGTGCTTTCTTTGACAACATCAGTAAAATCACTAATCATAACTTCTTTTCCTGTCATAGACTCTCCATTTGAATCAAATATTTCTAATTCGACAGGAATCGCATATTTACTGTCATTGCCACCTGTAATTTCAAGATAATACTTAATATTGACATTTTTATTATTCTGAATACTAAATGTATAGTCGTTTTTGGTACCCGGCGCGATCACATGACGTGCCTCGCCACTGCCATCACTTTGAACCGCAGAATCACCATGCTCGAAGATGTTAACATCTGTCAGAGTCGTCCAAGTCTGATCGGCATCAGTCACAGTAAATAAATCTCCTTCGCCTATATCCTGTCCATGATCGGAATCTTCTACTGACGAAGCATCCGCGTTGGAACTGCCTGATGTAGACGTTCCATGACTGGCATCATTACTGTCCGAACGCTGATGGGACGAATTGCTATTAGAACCCTCCTGATTTGCCGATGCATCTTTTAAACTGTTGTCAGCAACATTTGCCGACTTTGACTTCGGCTCATAAACGGGTGCATTCTGTGTGATGTCAATCACCTTATCCGGTCTGATCCCAGTCGATGCATTCATATAAATATTCACAACAACAATACCTGTAATCATGACAAAAATCGCCAGTATCAGACTGACTAACATGATTTCTTTATTTTTCTTTTTAACGATACCATGCATTTTTTTACCAGAACTATTATGTTTAGTTTTCATAAACATACATCCTTTCATAAAATCAAAATCCATAAATCAAATATATTTTATCACAAAACATTATCATATGTCTAGAAAATTACTAATTTTTTTCAGATTTATTTTCCACTGCCACCATTTTTCAAAACGGTTTAATATCGGATTACTTAAGAATAAACAAATCTGTTATGCCTGATGGCTGAGATATCGCTATC
>CACYDA010000297.1 GCA_902773095.1 uncultured Lachnospiraceae bacterium
ATCAATTGCTACAGAGCTTGATGCACAAGCCGCTTCGTATCTTGCTGATGGAACGCCGAAAAAAGCTGAATCCACTTCAGTTAAAAAAGCCCCGAGATGTCCTTGGTCTATATATTTTTCTGCGATAAAATTTCCTACAAAACAAGCAACTCGGTTATCCTTGTTTAATTCTCTGATATCATCAAGCGTTATACCAGCATTGGCAAAGCCGTCAGCAACTATCTCTTTCAGCATAGCTACCATACCTTTGCCTTCTTTTTTCCAATTACGTTCAAAATCTGTTTGAGCGCCGCCAAGTATATATACTTTTCCCATAAAACTATCTCCCGGATTTAAAAAACAATCTATAGTCATACTTTGATGGTATGATATTCTCTAATAATCTATCAACGTCAACCATTTTGCATATATCCGGAATCGTTGATTTTATAAGATTCTTAACATCTGCAACTGTTGAAAACGCACTGACCAAAGCAAGAGGAGGACACCAGTTAAAGCCAGTCGCCATAACATCATCGGCGGCGTCAATGGAATAACCAACTGTTTGGGATGTGTAAAGCGAGTAAACGATATATTTCAACATAAAAGAAAGACATATCTCAGCCTCCAAAGAATGATTATTTACAAGTATATAAAATGCTTCTTGGTAATCGCCTTCACTAAAATAGTTCTTCATTTTTTCTGCAAACGGGAAAACGTATGGGAAAATGTCACGATACATCCCGGATTTAATATCTATAACAGTATTTTTGAATGAGTTTTCGCCATACTTGACAGTTTTATATAATCCCATCCCGGTTTTTCTTCCCATTTTTTTTTCATTTATCAAATTATTTACATAAGCAGGGAGTATAAAAGAATCCTTTGCATAATCATTAGTGTTTTCATACAAATGATCGACAATAGCTTTATGAACATCAAGTCCAACAAAATTTGCTGTTAACAGAGGAGGCATTGATCTTCCTGAAAATGTACCGAGAATAGCGTCTATATAATCTACGCCACCGTTATCCTTATATTTTTCAGCGTATTGCATAGCTTCATTAATAAATTGGAAACCTATACGATTTCCAAGAAAAGCTGGATAATCCTTTACTTCAACTACGGTTCTGAAAAGTTGATTCTGCAAGTATTGTTTTAATTCTTCTTTTGCAGTTTCATCAACATATTGAGTTGAAATTAACTCACACAAATTCAAATTATATGGCGGATTAAACATATGCACGCCAAAAAAACGACTTCTGCTTTCCGGCGGATAGCATTCAGCGATTTCATTAATCGACAGTCCAGACGATCCAGTACAAGCATATGAATCTAAAGGTAAGCTTTTTGAAACTAATTTAGCGGTTTCTTTTTTTACCGTAATATCCTCAACTAAGCTTTCAAAAACAAGATCAGATTGAGAGACACACTCTTCTATCATAGAAAAATCAGCGGGGACCAAGTTTTCCTTAATACTGTCTGCCCTAACGGAATTTATTATTCTGGGAATAGTTTTTTTGACTTTTTCAATATTCCTGCCGATACAAAAAACCTTTGCGTCACCAAAGGATGCAAATATTCCGGCTATGTTCGCTCCCATAGTTCCAGTTGCGCCAATCACCGTAACTGTTTTTATTTTTCCCATATATCATCTTCCTTATAGTGATTATAAGACGTTTGGTCTGTCTTGATCGGCATCTGCTTTAAAAAAGATTGGTGAAATTTCATTGTCGATTGTTTTAAATGCGAAATCCAGATCAATATTCTTTTTTAAAAACGGTTCAAAATAGTTGGGTATTATTGTGTCAGGATTATTTTTTCGGTTAATAAATCCGGTCTTTTGCATTACACTATTTGAAATTCCCGCTGAAATCAAATCAATATACTCATAGTTATTATTTTGCATCAACGCTTCAAGTTCATATCTGACATTCCCAATATTTGTTATATCACCGATACAATCAACTATCCTTAAACATTTGATGTTATCTGCCTCGCACTCTCTGGAAATAAAAATGGTTTTATAACATCCGTCAAAGATCAGGGCAAAAAACTTGTATTTGTAGATTGGATGTGTAAAAAATCGGTTAATATAATAGTTTTTGGATTTGTATTTATTTAAGCTGTTAAATAGTTCGCTGTTAATATCTATATTGACATACTCATCCATACCTATTTCTTTTAAACACCAACCTTCTACATGAGTACATTCGTCTGAATTGCAAACTCTATCAGATGAGATAACTTCACTTGCATTTTTGTTGGGGTAATAATACTGATCAATTTTTCCTGTAGTAAAATTCCAGTGCTTATATATGCTGAGAGCAATTTCACTAATGCCCAGAATCGAGAAGGTTTCAACGGGAATATTACTTTTCAGATAATAGTATAACGATACACCTAATCCCTTAACATGAATATCTTTTCTTGATTTCCAGATACAAGGCCAAATTTCGATTGCTTCTATTTTTTCATCAAATTGATATGTCGGAACAAAACCCAGAATAGAGTGTATTTTTCCCGATTCTTTATGTTTTGCAATAACAAAATTATACCTGTCATTTACTTTATCAAAATGCTGCCAATCCAACAATTCTCTTGATATTACAAAAATATGATTTTTTCTCCAATACTCATCTATAAATTCAACTAATTCTTCAACTTCATCTTTTCTACAAAAATGAAAATCATACTGTTCATCAAGTTTCATTATGTAGTCTTTATTGTTAAGCTCAGGTAAAATATCTTTCATTATTCAAACCTCCTGTATATTTCACTCTTTGGGGGAAAATCATTACAATCAAATCTTGGCAATGTGAATTTATTGTCATTTTCTAATTTAGCAATTCTAACTTCTGTGGTCAATCCCAGGCAAGCTCCTTGCTCTTTGATAAAACTTAATACATCTTCGTTATAATTTCCGTATGGATAATTCATTACCCACCTTGATTTATCAATATATTTGTCCATTACATCAAGAGCAGCTGAAATATCCTGATGCAATTGCCCGATAGAAAGCTTCCCTAACCAATAGTGATCATATCCATGAATACCTATAAACATTCCATGACGCTTAAGTGTAGCTATTTGTTCTTCAGTCATATATAACTCGTATGCCAATTGTTCTTCGGAAACACCAACATACTTAGAAAACAATTCGCTTGCAATACAAGTTCTTAATGATTCGGGAAGAACTGTTTGTAGCATGCGTTTGACAAATATCACTTCTTTACTATCAAATCGGTTAGCAACAGCATATTCATTTAATAGAATGTCATTCTCTGGGAACTGAAACTCATTCCCCCTGTAAAAATCCATTCTTTCAAGCACATCTTTCATTAGCAATTTGATATTGCCTGATGCTAAAATATAATGAATTTTGTTAACATCAAGAAGTTTATGTTCTGCAAACGTTTTACCCGGTATAAAAAATGATCCTTGAATTCCCGCTTCCTCCAAAATTGGAAAAGCATAAGTATAGTTATCAATATACCCGTCGTCAAAAGTCAGCAAAATAGCATTTTGAGGTAGTGGGGTTTTATTATAGACTGAATCTATAACTTGTTCCATCGTAACAGGTGAGAAATTACTGCAAAAGAAATCGATCTGCTGTTTAAACAAATTAACATCTAAACCCTTAATTTCAGGATACCGTGAATGAACTAAATCACGGGTGTAGTGATACATTGAAATGTATAGATTACTCATAATTTTACCTCGTAAAAAAATTTTTTCGTTACAACATAATGCCAATGAAGTTGTAACACGCATGGGTATTATACACTAAAAAAATCATTAAATCAACAGTTTTTACTTAAAAAGTTCAGGATTCAAGTGATTTTCTCGAAAATAGACTTGGATAATTAGGGAAACGCTGTATTAATCTACTCAAGAAGGGAAAAAAGTGGTATATGCGACCTTTAGAGCCTGTTCAGAATCTCCGCGTGTGCGGATGGCGCA
>CACYDA010000298.1 GCA_902773095.1 uncultured Lachnospiraceae bacterium
CCCGAAAAAAGGGTATAAAAAATAAGACCATATTGACTTCAATATGGAACCGATTAAATCTTCGATTCTCTGTGTCAATTTAGTCCTATCAGCAAAAATACCTGTTAAGTTTTCCCGTCCAGAGCTAATCCGGACAATTTTCACACGGAAACGTCTAGGACCAGGCTTCCGAAACCCTTGTAAATCCTGGGTTTCTTCCACCTGTCACAAATATACCACGTTCCCCGGTTGCAGAAATCAACAATGCTTTCGACTCTTTCATTTCAACTAATCTCTTGATATTATTTACAAATGCAATCTGCATTGCATTTGGCTGCAATTTATACTGTTCCAATGAAACCAGTGTCGATTCTCTCGCAATCTTCCTCTGTTTCCTTACAATCTCATATTTGGTACGATAATAAGCAATAAAATCATCATACTCTAAACTATGCTTATCATTCCATAAGGTTTCAAACTCATTTAATATATCTTTTACAACCTCTCCTGTTTCATATCCGACTATTTTCGTATTCCACTCACGATTTACTTTTAATGCTCCTGATGTCATATTGGAACTTCCAATAATAATTCTATACACTTCTTCCTGCTTAAAAATATATCCTTTTGTATGAAACCCATCTTTATCTTCATTTGTACAAAACATCCTCAGCTCTATATTTTTCAGTGAATGTAATTTTTCCAATGCTATAGGATCATTAAACGACAAATAATCTGTGGTAAGAATTTTTCCATGAATCCCTTTCTGTTCTAATTCCTTTAAAACTTGCAATAAAGGTGTAATTCCGCCTAAAGTAATAAAAGCTACACTTATAAAAAATTCTTTACAATTACGCAATTCCTGCTCAATCGACGATAATACTCTTCTACCTTTTTTATAGTCGTTGGACACAAATTCCGGACGATAAGCAAGATTAGAATTAACACTATGATTGACAAATGCAGTTTCCAAACCACTCCTTAACTCATGTACATGTTCCATTTCTATATTCCTCCCATAGTACTTTCATAAAGCTACACTTCTATTCCCCAATCACCACTTTCTTCCCTCATACGCATAACCAACTTTCCACCAAGATTTTCTAATCAACTGCTGATAAAGAATCCCTGTTGCTTTTTCAACAGGGACTTATCTTGTATTTAATATTCATATTTATGTTACGATTCGTTTTCCTGTTCCTCCCAAAAATTCACCGGTTCATAATCCTGCAATTTTGCTAAAAATCCCCTTTCCTTAAACTGCTGCTGGATCAAATCAAGAATCTCCTCACTCTCTGCGAGGATTGTATGATAATGATAACCCGATGTAATGTTTTTTAGGAGCCCTGATTTTCCCGAAGAAATTTCCTCCATATAATGTTTGATATCCATTCGGGATTTAATGTTCATCTCGGCCTTTAACACTCCATATGCCTTATGATATACAAACACATCCTTTACCATTCCGCCAAGGTCTACAATCATGGAAAGTTCTTCTCTTGCTTCTTCATCTGTATGAATCACTTTTAGAACTCTCGAAAACTCATGGTCTTTTTTGATCAAATATCCTCTGTTTGTAGAAAAAATATCGGCACCATTCGCCCGCAGTAATGCAATATCCTGTACTATGACCTGTCTGCTTACCAAAAATTCCTCTGCAAGTTTTACTCCGGCCACAGGCTTGTCGCTTGTGCTCAAAATCCGGAGAATATTTTCTCTTCTCTCTTCCCCGTTCATGGTTTCAACTTTCCTTTCTACATAGAATTCTTTTCCAATTTGCATTTCTTATATGATGCAATTTTCAGATTTGACAAAAGCAGATAAATATACCTTCCCTCATCCATCCTATAATCATCCTATTATCAGGTATTTCATTCTTCTACACTGCATGAAGATTTTTCAGTGAAATATCCATAATCGGTGCCGAATGTGTCAGTGCCCCACTTGAGACATAATCCACACCAAGACCTCTTATTCTCTCGATGTTTTCTTTTGTGACATTTCCTGACACTTCAATCTCTGCTCTCTTGTCAATATAATCAATTGCTTCTTTCAACTGCTCTGTTGTCATATTATCCAGCATAATAATATCTGCTCCTGCCTCAACAGCATCTTTTACCATTTCAAAATTTTCTACTTCCACTTCAATCTTTCTCACAAAAGGAGCATATGCTTTTGCCATTGCAACTGCCTGCTTTACACCCCCTGCTGCACCAATATGATTATCCTTTAAAAGTACACCATCAGAAAGATTATACCTATGATTGTTTCCACCACCGACTCTCACTGCATATTTTTCAAAAATCCTGTTATTCGGTGTGGTCTTTCTAGTATCAAGCAGTTTAATCCCTGTTTCTTCTAACAGCTTCGCAACCTGATTGGTATACGTTGCAATTCCACTCATTCTCTGCAGGTAATTGAGAGCTGTTCTCTCACCGCAAAGAAGAACACGGATGTCACCATATACCTTTGCCATCAGCTGTCCGGCTTTCACTTCGTCACCATCTTTGACAAACATCTCTACTTTTGTATCCGCATCTAATAATGTAAAAGTTCTCTCAAAAACCTGAAGTCCACAGATAATTCCATCCTGTTTACAGATCAAATCCACCTCACCTGCCTGTGGATTTGGCATGACACTGTTTGTCGAAACATCCTCACTTGAAATATCTTCTTTCAACGCACTGAGAATAAGCGGATCAACATTCAATCCTAACGTAACCTGATCATACATCGTTTTTCATTCTGCTACTAAAAACATATACACATGTGCATATGCCAGATGATTCACACTACCTCACGGTTCTCATCTTAATAGCTTTTCCTTTCCTATATTTATTCATTAACTCTATCTTATATATCCATTACACCAGCCGTATGAATAATTGAACTTTCTTATATATCCATTACTCCAGCCGCATGAATGATTGAACTTTCTTATATATTCATTGCTGCAACCACAGAGAATTCCTTAATCTCTCTTCTTACCATATCATGATATTCTCTTGCAATTGCCTTCTGGTCAGCATATTTTTCCATATCAAGCTCATCCGCAAGCTTCTGACCGATTTGGGCATCAATTTCTACCTGACCTGATTCTTCCATTGCATCATATCCCGCAATGATATCTTTTGCCGCTCTCTTCGCAAATACCAAACTTTCAAGAAGGGAATTGCTTGCCAGTCTGTTCTTTCCATGCACACCGTTACACGCAGTTTCCCCTACAGCATAGAGATGATCCATTGAGGTCTTGCTCTCATAATTAACCTTGATTCCACCCATAAAATAATGCTGTGCCGGAACTACCGGAATACATTCCTGAAATACATCATAACCGGATAACTTGCACTGATTCACAATATTCGGGAAATGATTCTTAAGTTCTTCCACCGGAATCGGTCTTAAATCTTCCCACACATGTTCTGTCTCATCTTTGTCCATCTGCTCCTTAATCTTTGCTGTCAACAGATCACGCGGAAGAAGCTCATCCACAAACCGGTTCATCTCTTTATCATATAACTTTGCACCTTCACCGCGCACGGATTCCGATATAAGAAAACTCCTGTCTTCATCTTTTTCCGAATACAAGGTTGTCGGATGAATCTGTACATAATCTACATTTTTCAATTCAATGCCATGTTTCATTGAAATCGCAAGGGCATCTCCCGTCAAATGTCTGAAATTCGTGGAATGCTTGTACAATCCACCGACACCTCCTGTTGCAAGCACAACATAGTCTGCCGTAATCGTCTTAATCTGACCATCTTCAAACCTTGCCACTGCACCATAACACCTGTTGTCCTTTTCAATGACATCGAGCATCTTGGTATATTCGTACATCGTCACATTGTTAAGCTTCTTTACCTGTGCCAAAAGCTTACTTGTAATTTCTTTTCCTGTAATATCCTCATGGAACACAATTCGGTTTTCACTGTGACCGCCTTCTCTTGTAAATACGAGTTGGCCATTCTCGTCTCTTTGAAAGTCAACACCATATCCCACCAGATCTGACACAACATCCGGTGACGATTTAATCATAATCTCCACTGATTTTTTGTCATTTTCATAGTGCCCTGCCCTCATTGTGTCTTCAAAATAGCTGTCATAATCTGACTCATCTTTCCACATGCACATGCCACCTTGTGCAAGAAACGAGTCATTACTCTCCAAGTCTGCCTTTGAGATGATGATAATCTGCTTATCCTTTGGAAGATTCAATGCACAGTATAGTCCGGAACATCCACTTCCAACTATCAAAATATCCGTCTTCATAATCCATTCCTCTTTGCTGTTTTTTTATTTTGTATCATAATTCTTTGTTAACCAGTCAAAATTCGCCTTCATATGGTATACAGTATAACATAATTTATCCTTTGTGACAAGACACTTGTTATTACAGTTGTAAACAATTGTTTTTCGCAGATGCGTTAGTCGTAAGACCTACTTTTTGACGTTTTTCCTTTCATCCGGCTAACTAAATGGCTCTTTTTTGGCAGTCTGTTAGCCACATATCCTTCTTTTTGACATTTTTCTTTTCATCTGGCTAACTAAATGGCTCTTTTTTGGCAATCCGTTAGCCACATATCCTTCTTTTTGACGTTTTTCCTTTTCATCCGGCTAACTAAATGGCTTTTTTTTGACTGTTCGTTAGCCACATATCCTTCTTTTTGACTTTTTTTTGATTGAACAGATCTGCAGATCATAACCATTCAATTACAAAGTTGACAAGAGTAAAAACATTTTATATAATTTCTATAATTAATGAATAACGTTAATGGAAAATGCGATAAAAAGCAATATCACTAATACTACTACTACACCAATACTACAACAACACCACAACTAACACTAATACAATACTACAACACCCCACAACTAATACTAATACTAATACTACTAATAATAATAAC
>CACYDA010000299.1 GCA_902773095.1 uncultured Lachnospiraceae bacterium
ACTAACAAAACATCAAAAAAAATTGATAAAAGCGTTGTTACAGTTAGTGTAGAGGAAGCAGCTAACGCTGGAAAGTTCTAAAAAACGATTTCATTGAAAACTTACTAACGTAGAGTTCAAAAAACATTTTTATATAAAACTTACTAAGGGGCTGTGAAGAAAAGGATTTTTCAATCCTATTTTTTCGCAGCCCCTTGTCACATCTTTTTTAAAATATAACAGAAAAAATGAAAAATTCATCAATTTTTAGTGATTTTTTTAAAATTATATGTTAAAAAGGATACAAATTTATTACGGATGTGTAACAACATTTGGTAAAAATGAATAATTATATATTTTTCAAGGCACCGCCAAAAGTTGTTAACTTCGTATAGGATGGTTATCACGAATATGCATTTTAAGAAAGGATGGTAGTATGAAAAAAAGAATTGTAACAAAATTTTTAGCAATTGCTCTTGCTGTATCGATGGCTTTTCCGGCTGTCTCATTTTCAAGTACAGTTGCTTACGCTGATGGTGAAGTGTCAGTGGAAGAAGAAGTTGTTTCAAGTAGTAGCGAGAGAATCACATATTCATTTAGTGGAAGCCAGTTTGAAAAGGCAGGGTATGCACAGGGTACTATTCAATTAAGTGTCGATACTGCAGGAACGTATAATCTTTATTGGGCAAATGATAATGAGGCATTGGATGGATATTATCCAATCGGAACACTAGATTTGAAAGCAAATGCGAGTGGAACTGTTAGTTTAGGCTATCATACTGTAATTCCTGCAGGAGCTACAAAAATAATTGCAACAACAGGTTCACTTTCAGTATCGGATGCATATGCAGTATACGATATTCCGGTTAACAAACAGTTTAGTTCGGGTAGTGGGGAAAAGCTTTATTCATTTAGTACATATTCGGATATTCATATAGATACAGGAAGTGATGTGTGGTATAAAAATGCAGAGAAGAATTTAGAACAGGCATTGAAATACAGCACCCAGATGGGAACAGACTATATTGTTGTCTCAGGTGATTGCATCACAAATGATTATGATACCACTATTGATAAGGAATGGAAAGCATACAGTAGAGTGTTAAGTAAAAGTGATTATGTGAATCCTATTTGGGAATCTGATGGTAATCATGAAATGAGGCAGGGAGTTTCTGCCGGATTAAGCGCTTTCAGACAATGGTCTGGTACGGATGGTTCTAATAATGGAAAATCATACTTCTCAATGGTAGAGCCTAAGACAGGTGATTTGTTTATTTTTATGGCATTGGAAAAAGAACATCCTCATACGGAAGAAGAGTTTTCTAGTGATCAGATTGCGTGGGTAAGAGATCTTTTAGTGCATAATTATGAGAATCGTAATGTCTTTATTGTAGAGCATGCCCCGATTGAGGGATATGGTGCAGGTGACAGAATGAGTCAACCATACTATGGTGGAATGCTTAGTCTGGATAATGATGCAACGAAAGCATTTAAGCAGATTCTTAACGATTATCCAAATGTAGTTTTTCTCTCTGGTCATACTCATGAAGATTATGTAATGGATTATAATTATTTTGACGATGGTGGTGATGCGGCACATATGATTCATACACCGTCACTTGCCGGATCTACGATGCCGGATGAAAAAGATAAAGAGTTATTAAGAAATGAAGGAAAAGGTTTCAATTCGCAAGGATATTACGTTGAAGTATATCAAAATGAGATTGTTTTCTATGGTGCCAATATAACAGATGAAAAAATCTATCCTGCATACAGTTATATTATGGAAGGTTCGAGAACTGATACGTCTCCGATTATCAATTCGACTGTGAATCTTGAGTATTCAGGAGAAATGGTAGATGCAACAGGAGAACTTAGTATGGTAGCAGCTGTTTTGACGAAGTATTACAGATATGCTTCTTTTGACAGTTATCAAAGTTTGAAAAAACTTTATTATGAATTCAAAGATTGTACAACTGTAAAACAGGGTGTCATTGATGAGTTCCAGGCACGGATCGAAGCTCTTTCAAATTATACAGGTGAGATTACGGTTTATCCACTGAGAAGCAAATATTACTTTGTGAATGATAATAATTGGAGTTCGGTTTATGCTTATGCGTGGACTGGTTCTGATCATAATGCAGAATGGCCGGGAGTGAAGATTAATAAAGTTGGAACAAATTCATCAGGTAAGGATGTATATTGTGTCAATTTTGCAAGTGCAGGAGAATATGAAAACCTGATCTTTGATAGCGGAAGCGGTGGAAGTCAGACTGTGGATATTTTCCTTCCGGATTATGCCTATAACTGTTTTACACTGAATGGTTTGGATAATGGAAAATATAAGGTTGAGAATTCAAATTATGATAATGGTGATGAGCCGGATCCTCCAATTGTGGTAACTGGTGATAAGATTGCATTACTGTATTATGTAAGTGATGAACATGACTGGAGTAATATTGATACATTCTTTACAAAAGGTAATGATGGAAAATATAGATTAAAGTATAATGCAACAGGAGATAAGACATTCAGTTTTAGTCTTTATAATAAGACAACTGGAAAATATTATACCTTATCTGCTAGTCAGAGGATAGATTTTAGTCAGGGTGAGAGTTTTAATGTTACTCTTAAAGAGGAAAGTGCCAGAGGAAAAAGTGTATCGATTTATGGATTATCAGATGCTGATTATGTAGACTTGGAATTTGATCCTTCCAATAAGAATATTTCGATTAAGTGTAGTGGTGGTGAAGAACCAATTCTGACAGGATGGCAGAATATTGACGATCAGTGGTACTATTACAATATGGACGGAACAATCCGTACTGGTTGGCTGAAATCTGGAAACAAGTGGTACTATCTCAATGCAGATGGGGTTATGCAGACCGGCTGGGTACAGACAGATGGTAAGCAGTACTATATGGACAGTAATGGAGCAATGCAGACCGGCTGGAAGAAGATTGATGGAAAATGGTATTATTTTGTTGGAAATGGAGCTATGGCAAAAGATTGGAATAAGATCGACGACAAATGGTACTATTTTGAATCAGATGGCATTATGGCAACCGGTTGGAAGAAAATAAATGATAAAGAATATTTCTTTAAAAATTCCGGAGTAATGGCAGCAAGTGAATGGTGCAATGGATACTGGCTGAATTCTGATGGAACATGGACTTATCCATATAAGGCTTC
Source organism: uncultured Lachnospiraceae bacterium (assembly GCA_902773095.1). GTDB lineage: Bacteria > Bacillota > Clostridia > Lachnospirales > Lachnospiraceae > Bovifimicola. The sequence goes on from CACYDA010000299.1 coordinate 3,172, forward strand.
ATGGAAACAGGATAGTAAAGGCTGGTGGTATGGTGATAAATCCGGATGGTATGCAAAGAATACTGTCATTCAAATTGACAGCAAGAGTTATACTTTTGATGAAAAAGGGTATATAAAATAAAACCGGGCAGTAGATACTGCTCATAGGTAAAGGCTCCCATCATTGATCAGTTGGGAGCCTTTAATAGTATCAATAAAGATTTAGGTTATATTCGTTGTATATAAAAATTGAGTCAAAGGAGGGAATATGGATGGATAACTTTTGTCCGAATTGTGGAAATGCAGTTAGAGAGAACGCTGTTTTTTGCGATAGTTGTGGGAAGAGGCTTGGTCAGCAAAATGCAGAAGCTCCAGGACAGCAGGTCCAACAAAGTGAAGAGGCTCCAGGACAGCAGGTC
>CACYDA010000300.1 GCA_902773095.1 uncultured Lachnospiraceae bacterium
GTCTGACCTCGGTGGAAATACCTAATACGGTCACTAAGATTGGCGAACGTGCTTTCAAAGGTTGCGCTGGCTTGACCTCGGTGGAAATCCCGAACTCGGTGACCGAGATTGGAAGTGCCGCTTTCGAGGGTTGCACTGGTTTGACTTCGGTGACCATTGGCAACTCAGTGACAACAATTGGCGAATCAGCCTTCTATCGTTGCAGTGGCTTGACCTCGGTGACAATACCGAACTCTGTAATGAAGATAGGCAATGGGGCTTTCAAGGATTGCTATAATTTAGCTTCGTTAATTATACCCAATTCGGTAATGGACATAGGATGTGATGTCTTTGCCAATTGTAAAGGATTAACATCTGTTGTCTCTGAAATCAGAAAACCTCAATTGGTTGTATATGGTTCAAGAAGTTGGAGAAAAGATGCCGCAACTACAATATTCTCTGGAGTTGATCTTGCAAATTGTATACTGAATATTCCTAAAGGTTCAAGAATATCATACGAAAAAACCTCACCATGGCTCTCTTTTGCAAATAAAATAGAATCTGTTGATAGTACCCCCGACAACAATCAAATAATAACAGTAGATGAAATAAAACTCAACTTACAACAAGACTACGAAAAAAGATATTACAATAGCGTTATTCAACTTGGAGAACAACTTTTTCAAACCCCAGATTTTACATCCAATCCAGATAATGCAGATTTAATAATACAAATTGCAGAAAGCTATTATTTTATGCAATTGTATATGAAAGCAAAAGAATGTTATGGAATTGCTTTAAAAATATATGAAAGCAAAAATAAAGAAAACTCGATTGATGTTGCACGAATGCAGGAGAAAATCGGTAAGTGCTATTATAAGATGCGCGAATATGATAAAGCAAAAGATTGTTTTGAAGTTGCTTCTCCAATATATTTATATAACAATCAAGAATGTAAATATGCATTTGCACAAGAAATGATTGGTCACTGCTGTCTTTTCAGTACTGTGGATGGATTTGATCAGGCAAAAGATCATTATTTAAAAGCCATAAAAGGATATGAAAATTTTCATTATCTTAGGGGTTTCATTTGTCATATAGCTTTGGAGCAATTTAATGAAGCTAAGGAATGTTATTTAGCGGCAGATATGGATTATAGATGGTTAGATAATTACCTTCTACAAATGACAGAGTGTTTACAAAATCGATTTGACTATTATTATAGTAACAAAAGGTATGATGACGCAATAAATTTGTGTACACAGGCTATTGATTTTGATCAAATACCTCAATACATTTATGAAATTGTTGATTTGTATGAAAAGATTGGAAGGTGCTATTATGCTAAAAACAATCCTGATAGTGCATTAATTAATTACCAACAAGCACAAGATTTAATAGAGAATACAGGATTCAATCCAGGCATTCAGTCTCAACTAAATGAAGATATTGCATTATGTTATATCTCCAAAGGTGACTATGCCACGGCCTATACTTATATAAAAGAATCGGTTGAAATGAGACAGGAAAACACTTTAAATTATTTCGGTGTCAACACTACTGCTGAACGTGCAGAATACTGGGAAAGCCAGTCTCACCTGTTCCAGAACACTTATCCTGCCGTGGCTCTTGAGGTTTATAACCATGAAGACACAACACAAGGCCAAAGGGAAATGTTGTGTGACCTGTATGATAAGTCGGCATTGTTTTCCAAAGGACTACTGCTTACCTCGGAGAACGAGTTCAAGAATATAATCCTTGACAGCGAAAATCCACAATTGATAGCAAAATACTATGAACTGCAGGAAATTAATATCAAGTTGAATGAACTCAAAATACAGAAATCGATTATTGATAATGAGGAAATTGCACAGCTTGAGCAATATGCTAAAACGATAGAAGGTGAACTGCTGGCTTTTTCTCAAGGATACCGAGATTTCAGGGAAAACCTGAAGATCAGCTGGGACAGTGTGCAGGCTAAACTTGGTACAGATTCAATCGCAATAGAATTCCTTTCGTTCCCGAATCTAAGGAACGACGGCACAATGTATGTCGCTCTAACCCTTCGCCCAGGCTATACTCATCCACACATGACAGTGCTGTGCGAAGAGAGTGAGCTGATAGAGGCAGCGAAGCAGCCTTATACCAGCACGGCTTTGAGCGACATCATCTGGGGTAAGCTGTATCGAGCAGGCGAGCTCAATGATGTGAAAAATATCTTCTTCTCACCTTGCGGTGAATTGCACAAGATAGGCATTGAATCGATGCCTCACTGGGATGGCAGCGGCAGACTGATGAGTGAGTGCGGCTTGAATTTCTACCGTCTTTCATCAACGCGCGAGCTTGCGATTAACCGCACCCCCATAGAGTCGAGTGGCGCGGCGTTGTTTGGCGGAATATACTATGATGCAGAAAAAACCGATCATGAGAAGCTTGGAGCACGTTATAAA
>CACYDA010000301.1 GCA_902773095.1 uncultured Lachnospiraceae bacterium
CACGTACTGGCAGAACCATCCGCAAGAAATACAGCAGCATGTATTGGATATGCAGCGGTAGAGATTATCAAAAAATACGGTGATGGTGTTATGGTCATTACTCCTTCCGATGCTTACATCAGAGATACGAAAGAGTTCTCTGCAGTTTTGGAGGAGGCAGTAAGTGCGGCAGCTGATACCGGAAAGCTCGTGACAATAGGGATTAATCCTACATTTCCTGCAACAGGATATGGATATATTAAATATAACAAAGAAGAGGAATCGTCTGCTAAATCAGTTGTAGAGTTTAAAGAAAAACCTGACTTAGAAACAGCTAAAGAATATGTAGAATCGGGAAGATATGCATGGAACAGTGGTATGTTTATCTGGAAAGCTTCTGTCATTCTTGAAAAGTTTCAGCAATATATTCCTGATATCTATGATGATTTGATGAAAATCAAAGATGCGATGCAGACAGAACAGGAAAAAGAGGCAATTGAAAAGATTTATCCTGAGATTAGAAAGATTTCGGTAGATTACGCAATCATGGAACCAAGTGCATCAAATGGAGACGTTTTGGTTGTTCCGGGAGAGTTCGGATGGAATGATGTAGGAAGCTGGGATATGATGAATGTGCTAAATGATGAAGATGAAAATGGAAATGTATTGGTAGGTGATACAATTGCCATTGATACAAAGAACTGTGTGATTTCTTCATCAGGAAGACTCGTTTCGGCAGTTGGTGTTGAGCATCTGATTATTGTTGAGACTCCCGATGCAGTGATGGTATGTCCTAAAGACAGGGCACAGGATGTGAAGTTAATTGTTGACAAGCTTAGTGAATCAGGAAGAATCGAGCTTCTGTAGTTTTCATTGCATGGGTCATGAATCGTGCAATGAAAATTGGAATTGTACGGGGTTTGATTGATTTGTCAGAATAGTATAATAAAGAAATTGAGAATTGAGAGGTAACATATGAAGACAGAATACTTAGAAAAGTATAATTTTTGGTGCAATAGTGAAATATTTGATGAGGAGACTAGAAATGAATTAAAGTCACTTACAGACGAGAAGGAAATCGAAGACAGATTTTATAAAGATTTATCTTTTGGTACAGGTGGTCTTAGAGGTGTCATCGGTGCAGGAACAAACCGTATGAATATCTATACCGTTACAAAAGCAACTCAGGGGCTTGCTAATTATATCTTAAAGAATAATGGTGCCGAAAAAGGAGTTGCCATTGCATATGATTCAAGACATATGTCAATTGAGTTTTCAGAGGCAGCAGCATTATGTCTTAATGCAAATGGAATTAAGACATATCGTTTTGACAGTTTAAGACCTACTCCGGAATTATCATTTGCACTTAGAGAATTAGGATGTAGTGCCGGTATTGTGATTACAGCGAGCCACAATCCTCCTGAGTATAATGGATATAAGGTATATGGTGAGGATGGATCTCAGATTACAGACAATGCGGCAAATGAGATTATCGGAGAGATTAATCAGATCACTGACCTTTCAGTGATCAAGAAAATAAGCAGAGAAGAGGCCGAAGAGAAAGGTCTTTATCACACAATCGGAAAAGAAATTGATGACAGATATATGGAAGAACTGAAGAAGTTAGTGTTAAGTCCGGATTCCATTAAGAATATGGCATCTGAGTTCACGATTGTGTATACTCCATTTAACGGAACAGGTAACATTCCGGTGAGAAGAGTTTTAAAAGAACTCGGATTTACGAAGGTATACGTTGTACCTGAGCAGGAAATGCCGGATGGAGATTTTCCAACACTGGAATATCCGAATCCTGAGGATCCAAAGGCATTTACTTTGGCACTTGCGTTGGCAAAGAAAGTGGATGCAGATATTATTCTGGCTACTGACCCTGATGCAGACAGACTTGGTGTTTATGCAAAGGATAGTAAAACAGGAGAATATGTTTCATTTACAGGAAATATGTCCGGTCTTCTGATTGCAGAGTATGAATTATCCCGTAAGGAAGAACTTGGACTTCTTCCGGAAAACAGAAAAGAGGGAGCGCTAGTGAAAACAATCGTTTCTTCTTCAATGGCAAATGCAATCGTAAAAGCGTATGGAATTACACTGATCGAAGTACTGACAGGATTTAAGTATATCGGTGAACAGATTAAGTTCTTCGAAGAGAGAAAAGCAAAAGGGGAACCTGGCGCATATGAATATTTATTTGGCTATGAAGAAAGCTATGGTTGTCTTGTAGGAACACATTCCAGAGATAAAGATGCATGTGTTGCAGTAATGGCATTGTGTGAGGCAGCTGCTTATTATAAAGAAAAAGGTCTGACACTTTGGGATCAGATGCTTAAAATCTATGAAAAGTATGGTTATTACAGAGAAGACCTTGTTACAATGACGATGAAGGGTGCTGACGGAGCAGCAAAAATTCAGGGTATCATTTCTGAAATGAGAAATCATCCGATTAAAAACATTGGAAACTTTAAGGTAGTAGCCAAGAGAGATTATAAAGAGAATAAAAGAGTTGATTATGTAACAGGTGAAGAGTCAGAAACCGGACTTCCGATTTCAAATGTAATGTATTTCGAACTTGAAAATGAAGGATGGTGTTGTGTAAGACCTTCAGGAACAGAACCAAAGATTAAATTTTATGTAGGTGTTAAGGGTGATTCTTTAGAGGATTCTAATCAAAAGATGGAAGAATTAAAAGAAGCTCTCTTAAAGCTGGTGGAAGCGTAATTGTATTGTAAATGTGATTGGTTTTGGAGGTCATAGATTATCATGAAGTGTATTATTTTTGCAACAGATGAAAACATTGTAAAAAGAAATAATAATCATTCGAGATTTCAGGATTTCATCATGATGCATCTGTCATATTGTGATGAGTATATCATTATGGCAGATACTTCGTTAAAACAGGAATTGCTCATGCAGGCAGATGAGATTGCTGATCTATCGTACAGAGTGATTGAAGTAGAAAATGAAAATAGAATGGAATTGCTCAAAAAGGCATTTGAAGAGTGCAAAGAGGAAAAGTACTGCATTGTTGCAGAGTATCACTTTCTTGCAGATTATGATTTTACAGGCAGACAATATAAAGAATGTATGCTGAAGGCAATTTCAAACTTAAAATCAGGTAAAGATACAGTCATTTTTATTGATGGTCCGGATGGGAAAAGTGTTCCCGCTTTTTATGTATTGCAGAAAGATATTTCTTTTCATAGTGGGATTGAACGTGTGCTTTGTGCCAATGAGCAAAGAGATTTTGCTGATGAACAAATCAATGCCGACTTTGAAAAAATAGATATAAAAAACACTGAAAATGATAAGCATGGCAATTTTGATAACTTAAATAATACGAAGAAGGATATGCCGGCGATGATAAAACTTTCGCCGGCTTTTAAAGATTATCTTTGGGGTGGCACAAAATTAAAGGAAGAATATGGGAAAGAATGCGACCTTGACATTGTTGCCGAGAGTTGGGAATTATCAGCACACCCTGATGGCAGAAGTAAAATTGTAGGCAGCTGTGAAAAAGACATGTATTTTGATGAGCTGATTGCTCAGGCAGGCAAAGACATCCTTGGCTGGAAATGCAGGTATATGAGTGATTTTCCAATCCTTGTCAAGTTTATCGATGCCAAGAACCCATTGTCGATTCAGGTACACCCAAATGATGATTATGCATTGATGTATGAAGATGAGTATGGAAAGAATGAGATGTGGTATATTCTTGATGCACAGGAGGGAGCAGGAATATACTGTGGTTTTAACAGGGACACGTCAAAAGAGGAAGTTAGAAAAAGGATAGAAGAGAATACAATTTTAGAGATACTAAATTGGGTTCCGGCGAAAAAAGGGGATGTATTCTTTATTAAGGCAGGAACAGTTCATGCCATAGGAGCAGGCATCATGATCTGTGAGATACAACAGAGTTCGAATTGCACCTATCGTTTGTATGACTATGACAGAAAAGACAAATTTGGAAATAAGCGTGAGCTTCATATAGAGAAAGCGTTAGATGTATTAAACTTCAGGAAATATGAAGAACAGGACATCAAAGACAGGGAAATTAGCGTAGGTAGAAATATCGAAAGAAAATTGGCATACTGCAAATATTTTCACTGTAATGAATATACTGTCAGGGAGCCGATGGAGATAGAATTATCAGAAAAGTCATTTCAATCGGTTATCTGTGTGGAAGGTTTTGGAAAGATCAGTCTCGAAAACACGACGATTCAATTCAAAAAGGGAGACAGTATTTTCGTAGCAGCTGGAAAGAAGAAGGCATCTGTCAGTGGTGAATGTGAGCTGGTTATTACAGAAGTATAATATTGTAACTGTCATCGTTATATCATAAGACAGTTGATTGACAAGAAGGAGGAAACTTACAAGTGTCACTCATAAAAGATTTGTATACAAGCAGGTCAATGATCATAAGTCTTGCTAAAAATGATTTTAAGAATCGATTTGCAGGGTCGTATTTAGGTGTCATCTGGGCCTTTGTACAGCCTTTAGTTACAATTGCTATTTATTGGATCGTATTTGGAAGCGGATTAAAAGAGAATCCGGCCGGGGGATTGAATGAGCCGTACCTTTTGTGGCTTGTTGCAGGAATCTGTCCATGGATTTTCTTTAATGAAGCGATTAACAGTTCTGCAAACAGTCTGATCGAATATTCCTACATTGTAAAAAAAGTAGTATTCAAAATTAGCATTATACCTATGGTGAAGATTATTTCATCATTCTTTGTGCATATTTTCTTTATAGGTCTTGTAATCGTAATTGGATGTATTTATGGTTACTGGCCTACGTTTTATGTGATTCAGGCACTGTATTATACATTATGTGTATTTGCTTTCGCACTTGCGCTTTCTTATTTTATTTCGTCAATTACAGTGTTTTTCAAGGACTTGGCGCAGATTGTCAATATTATATTGCAGTTTGCCATGTGGTTTACACCAATCATGTATCCGATTGACGGAACAGCATGTGGAACAGTTGGAAAGTTTGTGGACTATCCGGGAGTGGTAACCGTACTCCGGTTTAACCCGATGTATTATATTGTACAAGGATACAGAGATTGTTTTATTTACAAGGTACCATTCTGGCTTCATTATAAAATGACAATTTACTTCTGGCTTGTTGTGCTGGTATGTTTTATGATCGGTATGTCTGTATATAAGAAATTAAAACCACATTTTGCAGATGTATTATAGTGATGAAAAATACAAGGATGCGAAAAAAAATGAGTTTTGATTGAAAGGCATGGGAAAGTGATGAGTAAAAAGAATAACAAAAATAATAAAAACAATAATAAGAATCACAATAATAGTAACAATAATAGTAACAATAATAAGAACAATAATAACAACAATAATAAGAACAATAATAACAATAA
>CACYDA010000302.1 GCA_902773095.1 uncultured Lachnospiraceae bacterium
CTATTTTATTCTTTTTTACAGGAGGTAATTTTTATGGCACAGGTTGCTAACCAGAGATGGGACTATGCTACTATGCGCACGGAAAAAGCCAACATTGACAAGGAAATCGGCACATTCGAAGGTATTACCAACAGAATGAACAATGTTGTTTCGGTACTGAATCGCGCACTGCAGGGCGACAGTTTGGTTAAGTATCAGGACGCTCATAAGTCTGTTGCAGGTCAGTATGCAACCCTTCAGAAAATGCTCGAAAGCTTGTCTCAGACTATTGGAGATTCCATGAATCGTATGCAGGCAGCTGACGAGAGCAATGCAACAATGATTAAGCAGCAGTTCAGTCAGTTTCTTTCTTAATTGTTGAGGGAGGTTTTATTATGGCAAATGAAGTAACAGTACTTACCGTCGAAGAAGTTATTTCAGCAATCGGTGATATTGAGCTGATTATGAGTGATAATGATGCAATGATCGCAACTTTAGACAAGATTATTCAGCAGCGTCTGCCTGTGGCTTGGGATTGTGCAGCCGAGCGTGCGTTTCCAGAAGTTTACAACGGCTATAAGCGCAACATTATTCCTAAGTTTGCTAAGCTTCTTGACACCTACAGAATGACACTCAATCAGACCGCAAACAACTTTGGCGTGAGCGACGACGAAATCACGAAGATGGTTAATTCTTATGTAGTTTCTGCAAAATAATTATTTACAGCACCTTTTTAGAACTACAGATACTCCACTGCGGCTTTTTTCGGAGTCGCAGTGGAGTACATGAAAAAAATTCAAAAAACGAAACCAATCCCTTTGATCTTGGATATGAAAAATTAAATGTGAAAATAACAGGAAATAAAAGCCTGATGATATATTATTTTGTAACAAAGGAGAAGTTGAGATGGCTTTACCGTTTTATATCAAACAAACCACCATTACAGAGATGGATGGAATGATTTTGAAAATAGCAATATTAAGAACACAGTTGACAACAGAAACGCAAAGTGATACAACAGACAGCCTACGTCAACTTCTCCATTTATATGAAAAAACATTGGTGAATTTAAGGAATACATATAATTCACTTTCTAAGGGAGGTATGGAGTATACACGTAAATTGGCCAATTTTACTCCAAAAGCTCCTGTAACCGGAGTGCAGAATGCTTTAAAATTTTTAGAAAATAATGAACAGGTAAACAATACTGATTCTCCTGACAGGAATTCTGATACAGCTAAGCAAGATGCTATTAAATATACCATACAACCGGGAGATACCTTGTCAGAAATTTCGGAAAAATCAGGCGTCAGCGTTGAAGAACTCTGTCGTGTTAATAATATTGTGAATCCTAATCTCATCAGAGCTGGAGCCTCACTGATTATTCCGTTGTCAATGAGTTTACCTACTCTATTCGGGAATCTCATCGGAGTAGAAAAAGTTGATATCAAAATTAATAAAGCTCCCAACGATGGCAAAAAATCAAAAAGCTCGGCTACTTCAGCGAATCAGACGAGAAGCTCTGTAACATCGACAAATCAGCCACAAAATTCCGTTTCATCAACGAATCAGGCGACAACATCCTCGCAGACAGATGCTTCTAATAATGTTAATTCACAGAATAGCGTATCGCAAAGTGTCTTAAATGATCAAGAAAAAATGCAAAAAGCACTAAGAATTAAGTATGAGAACCAAAACGCTAGTAGTGCTGCAAAAATTGATTACACAGCAAAAAACGGACCCAAAAAAACAGCAAAACAAAGTGCATGTGGTGCTTTCTCTGTGTTGCATTCTTTGAGATATTTAGGAAAAGATAAAGGCATCTCCTTGGAGACAATATGTAAAATTGCAGTTCAGTCTGGTGCGCGTTATAATGGAGGAACACATATACAAGAATTGGTTACAGAACTGAAAAACAGAGGATATGATGTTACATGTGACAAATACCTAAGACCTCCTACAACCAATGAGATCAATTCTATTGGGAACGGTAACGTTATGGTGTGCAGCATGGATAATAACAAATTATATGGTGCTCAAGTTCCGGATGATTCTACTCATTTTGTTTCAATAGTGGAAATAAGCAATGACAAAAGCAAGGTTCTTGTCATTGATTCCTTGCAGGGAGGAATGGGAAGAGGAAGTAACTGGGATGGAAAAGGCTCATATGGTGATACGGCGGTTGACGGCAGATATTGGATGCCGGTAAGCGAATTAAAAAGGGCTAATTCAACATATCTGATTCACTGACCATTACAATACGAGGAGTAAAAGCAATGAACAAAAGATCAAAAATGATTATTGGAGCAACTGAACGTGAAAGAATACTAACAGAAGTTAAATCCATTGAGACGGGTCTTTTTTCAATAATCGACTTGGTAAATAAGGAACTGGCAGATATAGATGATAATCGAAACAAGCAGAATCTTGCTATACGTTCATTTAATCAAATGAAATCACTTCCTGACTTCGATCCCAAAACAAGTATCAGAGAGGTCGCAAATTACAAGCTTCATCCTTCAATAAATGGTGGTATTTATTTTCCCTCTACAGTTTCATGCCGTAATGCTTTAGCTGATATGAAAGTGCTATACGATGCCGGATTATATGCTACCTTTATTTACGCTTTTGATCAGATAGATCAAGAGGATAGCATGATCGCCGACGATATAAGTCATGGACGTCCTGTTGCAAAAAACTCCTCTGCCAATTCAGATAATAATCAGACATGGACATATTACATTAAATCCGGCGATACGCTGTCTGCTATTGCCAGAAAGTATAACACTACCGTTGACGAACTGTGCCGTTTGAATAATATAACTAACCCTAATCTGATTATAGCCGGCGCTTCATTGCTCATTCCTCTCAACACCATGACCGGACAAAACACTTCGCCGAATAGCACAGGTCAGCAGCAGAATGTAGGCTCGACTTCTATGCCAAGTTCCGGAACCAATCTTTCTGACTCCCAGATTCAAACCATGCTGGATCGTCTGGCTAATGATAAAACATTGGAATGGAATACCAAAAGCAGAGAAGCAGTCAGAGAACTTGGCGGTCAACTTCTTTCAGAGGGGTATGATCCCGCTTTTGTAGCCGGTGTAATGGCAAATGTAAAAAGTGAAAGCCAGAGGGTCGGGGTAGGAGGATTTGAGTCATCTGCCTATCTGGGAGCGAATGCGAGTAAAGAACCGCAATATTTGAAATACATGGATAAAATTTGGAATTACAGAACTGAGTATTCCGGAAAGAATATAGAAGATGTTAGTCTTTCAAGGGTTTACAAAATGGTCTGTACGCTTGGTAAGGCAAATTATAAACAGGGACAATTTGGTCTTGGTGGAGTTCAATGGACAGGCAGTAATACAAAAAAGCTGTTGGAAACCTATATGGAAGTGGCGGGTGGCAGCGATAGAATTACCCATGAACAGGTGATAAGTGCTGAGAAACTAATGATCAGTAGAGAATTACAAATCCCGCAAAATCATCAAATATATACGGACTGGCAGAAAAGCTGTACAAACACATCGTCCGTTCAAGCAGCATTTCAGGCAGGCAAATGTTTCTGTCAAGGTTATGAAAAACCGGCGTCATCTTTGGCTCCAGATGAGAGAGGTAAAGTTGCAGAATCAATTTATAAAGTGATGATGGGAATGTAAGCTATATTATTATTATTTCTCATAATAGATAAGAGGAGCGATGTATATGCCTATAAAGTCAAATCATCAAAGTCGTATATCTGAAATAAACACTTTGATTGGCAACATTATTAAACTTGAAAACGAAATCAACGCTTCGGCACAGAGTGAAACCACCACCGCAATGA
>CACYDA010000303.1 GCA_902773095.1 uncultured Lachnospiraceae bacterium
AAAAAGGAGGTTTGTTTGTTGCCATCAAGGGTAATGTTGTAGATGGGCATGATTATATTGAAAGTGCTTACGCTCAGGGTGTAATGGCAGTAATGTCACAAAAAGAACTTGATACAGAACAACCCTATATTCTTATTGATGATCCCTATATTGCAGTAAAGAAACTTGCAAAGTTTTATCGTGAAGGTCTTGACATCAAAGTGGTAGGTGTGACAGGAAGTGTAGGAAAAACAAGCACAAAAGAAATGATTTATTCTGTGCTTAACGAAAAATATAATACATTAAAAACAGATGGTAATTTTAATAACGAGCTTGGATTGCCTCTCACTGTGTTCAGGATCAGGGATGAACATGAAATTGCCGTACTCGAAATGGGAATCAGTGATTTTGGTGAAATGACACGCCTCACCGAAATTGCCAAACCTGATGTAGCAGTCATCACAAATGTAGGCTTTTGCCATCTTGAAAAACTTGGTACAAGGGATGGTGTATTAAAAGCTAAAACAGAGATTTTTAATTCACTTGCTAAAGATGGCAAAATTATTTTAAATGGTGATGATGATAAACTTGCAACCGTCAGTGAGTATAACGGAATAAAGCCTGTATTTTTTCATGTTTCAGAAAATTCAGATTCGTCTTCGAACAATGTTTATGCAGACCAGATCAAGACGGATGGTGTCAAAGGAGTATATGCTACACTTCATTATAATGATAGTGTGATTGATGTGAAAATTAACATTCCCGGAATCCACATGGTTTATAATGCACTTGCGGCGCTTTGTGTCGGAAAAGCATTTGGTCTTTCTGATGATGAGATTAAAGCAGGAATTGAAAAAGTGGCTCCTTTGGAAGGCAGAAATAATATAGTCGAGAAAGATAATGTAATACTGATTAATGGATGTTATAATGCAAATCCTATGTCGATGAAAGCTAGTATTGATGTACTTTCCTATGCAGATACCAGAAAAGTTGCAATCTTGGGAGATATGTTTGAGCTTGGTGAAAATGAGAAAGAGATGCATAAGGAGATAGGAGAATATCTGGCAGATACAGATGTCGATGTGATTGTTTTGTGCGGAAAGCTGATGAATAACGCATATACATATCTGCTTGAAAATGCATCTGATAAAAAGTTGTATTATTTTGACAGATTGAAAGAGTTATTAACAGAACTCGACCGTATTTTGCAGGATGATGATACTGTACTGATTAAAGCATCTCATGGAATGGAATTTGCAAAAATCATTCAATATATCCGCTAAAAAAATGACAGTTATTACCAGTGTATTCTGATCTAATCTTCATATACTATCATTGTAACATCTAAAAAGAACAAATTATTTGGAGGTTAATTATGAATAATAACACAAGTTCAAACAAAGTATCAGTACCAGAAGCAAAAAGTGCTATGAACAGATTCAAAATGGAAGTAGCAAATGAAATTGGTGTACCTTTGTCAGATGGTTATAACGGTAATCTTACTTCCGCACAGAATGGTTCGGTAGGTGGTTACATGGTTAAGAAGATGATCGAGGCACAGGAAAGACAGATGGCTGGTAAATAATTTGATTGTCCCAATTAATCATTATTCCCATCATTTTTGATGGAATAAGAAAGACTATCCTGTAAAATATTGCAGGGTAGTCTTTTGTTATATATTTTATCTTATAAATACATACCACATAGTAGTTCCTTCACATATTCATCTGCCAGACTACATGAATGAACATCAGAAACAAGTTCCTGTCTTAAACGTGAGATACAATCCTCATTCACCTCGAAAAACAACAGCTTATTATTGTGGCTTAGTTGAAATGCCGGTTGAATTAGTTGATTCATCTGTACAGCAAACATTCCTGCTTTTTTAATATAACAATTCTCTTTTGTCGCCTTTTTTCTATGGCTTTTATCAACAAATTGTGCAACTGATTTATGGATTGCCATATCTTCGTCCGGAAGATAATAGTAGTCTTTATAATTTTCATAAAAGTATTTCAATTTTAAAGAAAGAACCGGTATCATCAAGTTGAGAAAATTACCATGAGCTTCGATTTTTATTCTTTCAAAAACACCTTGTGATTCCGATAATAAGTTACTGATCATTGTTTCATTGGATTTGTTTTTTCTATTTCTATTACCACACATAGCATAATGGTACAAATCAAATATAGGCATTTTCAAGGGAGATTCAAGTATGCAGCGGAGGATGAGATATTGTTCCTCTAATTCGATATGATGAGTTGAAAATTTCCCGGAAAAAATATCTAAATAAGCATAGATATCACAAATATTCACCAGACCGATGAGATCATCATGGTTGTGAAGCAACAAAAGTGTGAGGAGTTCATTTTTTTTCGTATTATTATTCGTCAGGCTGATAAACTCACGATATACTTCAATTAACTGGCCGCCATTATATTCATCCTCTCGATTGATTCCTAAAAAAACTTCAATAGATTTTTGTTTCAGATCGGGAGTTTTAAAGAAATTTTTGTATTTTTTGATTTCTTTATAAATATCGATCATGATTAATTTGTCAATAGAAAAGTGTATTCCATACTTCATAGCGCGATTCAATACAAAAGGAACATCAAAAGTATTTCCATTAAAATTGATCAGAACATCAAAACTTTTTAAAAATTCACGAAATAGAAGCAACATTTTTGCTTCATCTTTTGATGTATCGTCCAGCCATTGAACTAATGTAAATGAATCATCATCATTTTTATATGCTGCACCAATCAAATAAATTGATTCCGTTTTTGAGCTGAAGCCAGTAGTTTCTATGTCAAAATAAGCTGTTTTTTTATTTCCATATTTTTTGATAATTTCATTTTCCATATTGTATAATCGTTCTGAATGAAATAAATCTGTCACAGTTATCATATTTTTCACATCCGTTTTAGAATATTACTGCACATGATTACATATCATCAAAGTGCAAACTTATGTTAAGTATACTTCAAACATTTATAATTATCAATTATTTATATCACATAAACTTGTAGAAATTACAAGTTTCGTTTATAATGTACTTTAATGATTTAATAGGTGATTGCGAAACTGCGATTCGCATTATGTTAGTTGTATACAATGCACAAAAGCAACACAGACACGCTTTCGCTTGGAAAA
>CACYDA010000304.1 GCA_902773095.1 uncultured Lachnospiraceae bacterium
GTATGGCTCGGAGGAATAGATTCATAGAGAACAATTGACAGATCAAATCAACCACAAAAAAGAATAAACTACAGGTTTAATGGACATTGAAAGATTGCTGTGATATGATGTAGTTAGGCAAAAGTAGTTTAGAAAGAAGGTGGAAAGAAATGATTTGGTTTACAAGTGATCTGCATCTTGGACATAGGAGTGTACTCAATTTTTGCGAAAGACCTTTTGAAACAGTGGAAGAAATGAATGAAACACTGATTTATCATTATAATTCCTGTGTACGTAAAAATGATACGGTATATATTCTTGGCGATATTGCACACAGAATACCGGTAGTCGAGGTGAATCAGTTGATCAGCAGGCTGAATGGAAAAAAGTATCTATGTAAGGGAAACCATGACAAAAAGTATGATGAGAGCTTATTTGAAGGAATGTATGATTTTTTAGAGATTTCAGTGGATGGTATCAATCTATCGTTAATGCATTATCCGATGATGGAATGGCCAAAATCCCGTCACGGCTCTCTGCATTTGCACGGTCACATTCATACGGATGGAGAATACAATTTACAGCAGAAAAAAGAAGGAATTCTACGATATGATGTAGGTGTGGATGCAAACGGTTTTTATCCTGTATCCATTCAACAGATTAAAGAGTTTTTTGAAATAAATACTTAGATTATAGGTCAGTGAAATTGTTTCTTCACTGACTATTTTTATGTTGAAAAAAATATCATATAAAAGTATAATTTTTATAACAGTTTTCGGAAAAGAGGTTATTATGAAATGAAAAATAAATGGATTAAAGTATCAGCGGTGATTACGGGAGGAATTAGTGTATTCATGGCACTTGGCTGGTCTTTTTTTAAATTGGTTGTTTACTGTAAAAAGAGTGAAAAAAAGGTGGATAGAAAAAAATGGTTTACCTTTTCGAAAATGAAGATGAATCATCCAAGGGATCAATATGAGGAAAAGTATGAAAAAGGAAAGGCTTGGTGTAAGGAGCAACCAATGCAGGATTGCTATTTGGAGAGCACAGATGGTTTGATCCTTCATGCATATTATCTTCCGGCGCACCATCCGAAGCGTTATATACTGTTGAGTCATGGATATAAGGGGAGTGGTTTTGGTGATTTTGCGAATGTTGCAAAATTTCTTCACGAAAATGGTTGTAATCTGCTGTTTATTGATCAGCGTTGCTGTGGACTGAGTCAAGGGGAATATATTACATTTGGAGCAAAGGAACAATATGACATACAGAAATGGGCGTATTATATAGAAAAAAGAAATCATAAGAGATTTCCCATCTATTTGTACGGGGAATCTATGGGAGCTGCTGCTGTTCTGATGTCTTTAAATCATGATCTGCCGAAAGATGTGCGAGGTGTAATATCAGACTGTGGATTTTGTTCTATGAAGAATCAGTTGCGAAATTTAGCAGCCGATTGGTTTCATATTCACTGGATTGAATTGATGTTGTTCAGGGTAGATATTTTTTGTAGAATCCTGGGAGGATTTAGAATGGAGGAAGCAGATACAACTGAGGCTTTGAAAAATAACAGCAGGCCAATTCTGTTTTTTCATGGCTTAAATGATACTTTTGTCAATCCTAAAAATTCCTTATACAATTATCATATATGTATGGCACCAAAGGAGATTGTCATGATACCCGGGGCGAGACATCTTTGCAGTTCATACAGAAAGGAGGATTTTTACAGAAAAAAACTGATGGGATTTTTTGAAAAATATGATAGTAGGAGATAAGTTTTTTATCATCAACAGATATGTCTCGGTCACTTTATGCGAAATTGTTTTTTAAGTCTTTCATGGGGTTGCAAATAATGACAAAAAATGATAATTTAAAATTGACAGGATAGCAAATTGACAGGATAACAATAATAAAAACGTATATACAATGAAGGAGGTTTTTATGAGAGATTATTATGAATTGACAGCAGCACAGAAAATGCATCATCAGTGGATCGTGGATTATAAGACGCAGCAGGTGTCAGGTGTCAGTGTGATTGCATCATTAAAGACAGAACTTGATTTTGGGTTGTTGAAGAAGTGTATTCAGCTGGAATTTGAGAGATATGGCTGTATGAGAATCCGTATCACAAAGCCGGATGAAAATGGAGAGGTAAAGCAGTATATTGTAGATCGGGATAGCAGGGACATTCCACTAAAAGATTTATCCGGTATGAGTATGCAGGAGGCAGATGACCTGATGCAGCAGTGGGCGTATGAGACTTTCGACGGAGATGACATCCCACTATGTGATGTGAGTATGATGAAATTACCGGATGGTTACAACGGATTCTTTATTCATATGGATCATAGATTGATAGATTCATGTGGTTTGATTGTAATGATTAATGATTTAATGCAGCTTTATACACATTATCGGTTTGGTTCAAAGTATCCGGAGGATCTTACAGATTTTGAAACGGTTCTTGCCAATGATTTGAAGAAAGCAAATAGCGAAAAACGTTTTGCAAAAGATAAAAAGTTCTGGGATGATCAGTTGGATGCATTAGGTGAACCATTGTATTCAGATATTTCAGGACCTTCAGTTTTAGAGGAGGCGAGAAAACGTCATAAGAATAAGAAACTTAGGGCTGCAGATATTGAAATGAAGCAGTTGTTTGTGGCTGTTAAGGATTACATTTTAGAGCCGGATGCAACAAAAAATCTGATAGATTTCTGTATTAATCATCAGCTTTCCATGACCAATTTGTTGTTGTTGGGAATTAGAACATATCTTTCAAAAGTGAATAATGGACAAGAGGATATTACCATCGAAAATTTCATTTCCAGACGTTCTACTCATAGTGAGTGGACATCAGGAGGAAGCCGTACAATAATGTTTCCATGTAGAACCGTAATAACGTCGGATACAGACTTTTTGTCTGCCGCATATGAGATTCAGAACATGCAAAATCGCATTTACATGCATAGCAACTACGATCCGGCATTGATTATGGCGGAGATGAAGAAACGTTATAATACCCCGGATTATACAACTTATGAGAGTTGTTATCTTACATATCAGCCGATGACAGTGAAGATGGATAATCCACATGTGGCAAATATTCCACAACATTCAAAGTGGTTTGCAAACGGAGCTGCAACAAAGAAAATGTATCTTACAGTATCTCATACGGCGGAGGGAGGTATGAATTTTTCATATCACTATCAGACAGCACATCTCGAAGAACATGATATGGAACTTTTGTACTATTATATGATGAGAATTCTGTTCAAAGGAATTGCAGAGCCGGATATGACTATTGGAGAGATTATGGATAATGTTTAAATTGCCGGAGTGAAGTGTTTTACAGTAAATCTGATAAATAGATAAGAAAAATAGATAAGAAAAATAGATAAGAAAAATAGATAAGCATATATTTAGGAGGAATTAAAAATGACAAAAGAAATGCAGTTTAAGGAAATCGTTGCACAGTATTGTGATATTGCACCAGAGAAAATGACAAATGATATGAGATTCAGAGAAGATTTGGGATTCAGTTCTCTTGATTTTATGGCATTTTTGGGTGAATTAGAGGATACATTTGATTTAGAATTAGAAGAACAGGAAATTTTAAAGGTAGTGACAATTGAAGAGGCATTGGCGTTATTAGACACATTAGATGAGAATGATTAAGTTTGGTAACAGGTTGTCATAGTATATGGAAGGAATCATTATGCTTATTCGTGATATTATTGAGGAAAGTGGAAAAAAGTATTCAGACATAGTAGCAGTGAGATGGCTGAATAAAAAGGAAATTTGTGAAAGAACATACAAACAACTTACAGAAAATGTTAGTATGATTCGTCAGGGACTGCTGGAAAATGGTTTTGAAGGAAAACATATTGCATTGTTGGGAAATAGCTCTGTGGAATGGATTGAAGCATATCTTGGTATCATTACGGGCCCGATGGTTGCCGTTCCGTTAGATGTATTATTACCGGTAGAGGATTTGATAGATTTGATTAATCGATCAGATGCAGAAGCATTATTCCTGAGTCCTAAAATCAGTAAGTATGTTGAATCATTTTTATCCGAATGTCCGAAGCTTTGTAAGATTTATTATCTTCAGGATGAAAATGTGAAGGGAGAGAATCCAAGAGTTACTTCACTCTCTGAAATCAAAATAAAAGGTTCAAGGAATGACAGACCACAGGATACTGATGTAGCAACAATTATTTTTACCTCTGGAACAACTGGTAAAAGTAAGGGGGTAATGCTTACCCAGACTAATATTTCTACAAATGTGGATTCAGTGGTATATGAAACAGAACCGGGAAGTGTACTTCTCAGTGTACTTCCAATCCATCATGCCTATTGTCTGGTAATGGATTGGTTAAAGGGTTTTTCTTTGGGGGCAACGGTATGTATCAACGACTCTTTGCTTCATATGGTGAAAAATATGAGTGTGTTTAAACCCGGAGTTATGCTGATGGTACCATTGATGGTAGAGACAATTTATAAACGATTAGCGGGTGCCGATCCTGCTATTCCTAAGTCAGTTTTAGCAGAAAAGGTATTTGGTGGAAATCTTCATACTATTTTTACCGGAGGAGCACATTTGGATCCGTATTATATTGATCAGTTCGAAGAGTACGGTGTGGAGATTCTAGAGGGATATGGAATGTCTGAATGTTCACCTGTTATCAGTTCTAATTCAGTTAATGACCACAAAAAAGGTTCTATTGGAAGACCTCTAAAAAATGTGGAGATTTCATTTGATAATGGAGAGATACTGGTGCGGGGAAGCAGCGTAATGAAAGGCTATTACCAGATGCCTAAAGAGACACAAGAAGCGTTAAAAGACGGATGGCTGCATACAGGGGATAAAGGCTATCTTGATGAGGATGGGTTTCTATTTATTAACGGACGAGTAAAGAACCTTATTATTTTATCCAATGGAGAGAATGTTTCTCCAGAGGAGATTGAGAATAAACTGGCACTAAGCGATTTGGTGGAAGAAGTGATTGTAACAGGTGAGAATAATGGTCTTACGGCGAGAATTTATCCTAATCAGGAAATGACCACAGAGATGAGTGAGGAAGGAATCAGAGAGGCATTTCAGAGATTTGTTGACGAATACAATAAAGAGCAGCCTTCTTATCGTCATATTACAGCCATTGTGATTAGAAAGAATCCGTTTATTAAAAGTTCTACCAGAAAGATCAAGCGGCAGGAGGTAATGATTGACGAACCGATAGAATAGAGGAGAATAGAATAGTGGGTAACTGTTCAGAAGTTTGAATTCTGAACAGTTACCGGTAATCATATAAATGGAAGGATGCCGGTTACAAATACATTTGTCAGAATATCTGCAATGGTATCAGCAGGCGTTTTGAAGTCTTCGGCAATCCATTTATGGAGAACACCGATGGTGCTGCCGATGGAACAGGCAACCATATAGGAAAAGGTTTCCCTATTACTCTTAGAAGAACAGGAATTTTGTGTAACTTGTGTGACATAGCGGTGAAACATAGTGATCATTTTTTCAAAAAATAGATCTTCATGAGTACTATGAAAAAGGTTGGCAAGGAAAGGATTACTTTTTGTGTAATCACATATGGTCAGATAAAATGACTTAGATGTTTCGGCATCATTTTTCGGATGAAAACCATCCATGATAGAAAAGATATCATGGATGGTTTTGTCTTCTATTGCATTGATTAGTTCAGGTATGTTTTGATAGTGATTATAAAATGTGCTGCGTACAATACCGGCCTTTTTGATAATATCTGATACAGTAATGCGATCGATTTCCTTTTCACGCAATATCAAAAGAAAAGCATCATAAATTGCTTCTTCAGCTACATGATATCTTTCGTCTAGTGTTGGATCATTCATCATTTTTCCTCGTATAATGCAATTATCATCTTAATGATAAATAGACAATACTTTTCCTTTCTTTTAAATTTGTATATATTTATGAAGACTATGGCTTCTTGTAAAATACTTAAAGCACTGTGGATTTATTTCTATATAGAAACCTCATGTTCTTTCCGTTCAGGGAATTTAATAGTTAGTCTCCTTATCTGATTTGTACATATAGGTGATTTCTCAGTATATAAGAAATCATACCATATTGGTAGTTGGTGTCAACAGTTTTAGATTAATTAAATTAATGAATTGAAATGAAGGTGTATGAATCATTCTTGAAAAAAACTGAAATATCGAAGAATGGATTGTAAGGCCATGAAAAATGGGATATAATGATAAGAATTAATATGTCCATATGAAGGACTGATAAATTGATTTGGGGCAAAGTTTTATTATTAAAAGGAGTGACATTATGAAGTTAGAAAGTATCTATGATAGAGGTATTAAGTTTCATCATTATTGTAATACTGCATATCCTTTAAGACCAAATTCATTGACTCAGTATGAAGTCCATGATCATGATGCAATCAGAGAAGTAATCAAGAAAAATATTGAGGAACAAGACGAACTTTGTTTGTATGTCCATGTGCCATTTTGTCAGTCAAGATGTAAATTCTGTGAGTATGTAGTACTTGATCGGCCTGAAGAGGGGGATGCTGATCGTTATGTAGAGCATCTTTTAAAGGAAATTGAACTTTATAGAGAGATTATTAAAAACAAAAAGATAGTAGGATATGATCTGGGTGGTGGTACGCCTGCCTATTTGTCAGTTGAAAATCTTAAAAGGATTACAGAATCAATTAAGAAGTTTAATCTTGAAGAGGGGATGTATCTTAGTGTAGAGACAACACCGGTAATCGCTGCAAATGATATTGAAAAGATAAAGGCTCTTAAGAGTCTCGGATATAATAGAATTTCAATGGGATTCCAGACTGTATCTGAAAAATTGCTAGAGTCACTTGGCAGAGAAGGATCTAAGTTTATCTATGAAAAGGCGGTAGAAAATGTCAGAACTGCGGGATTTGACAGACTTAATATTGATCTTATGTATGGTTTCTTAAACCAGTCAGATGAAGATTTTGCAAATACAATAAAGTATACAATTGCACTTAATCCGGAGTTTATTACATTGTATCGTAATAGATACAAGGGAACTAAGCTTGAGTCAGAGTCACAGGGGGTAACACTATATAAGGTTAACAGACAATATGATATTGCGTATCACCTATTGAAGGAAGCCGGTTATATCGCTAATAATGGCAAGAATACATTCAGTAAGATTCCGAACGATATGGGAACATCATCCTATCTTACAAAGCGTGTCATTCATGCGACATCTTATATTGGATTTGGTCTTGGCGCTCAGTCGTTCTGCGGTAATTATCTGGCGTACAATCTTGGTTGTGCAGACCATAGGCTGAACAAGTATTTCGAGGCCATTGATAACGGTATTTTTCCAATCAACGATATTGCAGATATGCCTATTGAAGAGGTACGTGCAAAGGCATTGTCGGTTATGTTTTATTTCGGTTTTATTTCTATGAATGCATATAAGAATAGATTCAGTGAGGATTTTAAGGATGTCTATGCGGCTCAAATCGAATTTTTACAAAACCGTCAGTTAATGGAATATGTTGATGAAGATACATTTATGCTTACTGATTATGGTGCAGCACACTTGTATGGAATTATTCCGTTGTTCTACAGCGAACGGAGTATCAATGAAATGTTCACTATGTCAGATCGATGGTTGAATGATAAGAAAGGAGAAGAAATATTCCTTGAGAAGTATGATCGAAAGACATTTGATGCTCCGTCGGTGGCGGTTGATTTGATTGTATTGAATAAAGATAAGTCAAAGATTTTGTTGATTACAAGAGGAGCACATCCCTATGTTAATTATCTTGCACTTCCGGGAGGTTTTTATCAGAATACTGACGATACGATAGAGTTTGCTGCAGCACGCGAATTGCTTGAAGAAACATCAATATCCGTTAATATTACAGAAGAGAACCTTGTAAAGATTTCATCCTCTAAGGCAAGAGATCCAAGAGGGTGGGTGGTGAGCATTGCTTTTAAGGTTATATTGAATGATACGGATATTAAGCCTTTGGCAAATACAGACGCAATAAGTGCTGATTGGTATGATATTAAGTCATTGGAGAAGGAAAAACTGGCATTTGACCATTATGATATTATTAAGTCTGCTCTAGAGTAAGCAAAATTTGCCTGTCACAATTTGGCCAGGATTGATTTCATCTATATCGGGATATCCCCAATCTCTTTGAACAAGTTCACCATCTTTATAGAATAGTGAATGGTAATCAATACTGTGATCACGGGCTCTCCGTTATTTGTAATATGAATATCTATTCCAAAATCATCATTCTTTTCAAAAGTGTAGCTGACATCTTTATCTGTAGGAATTAATTCGTATGAGTCCGAATGATACTCAGTAATATTATATTCAAACCGGTATAGACTTGATCATCCGGATTGAGACAGCGGGGAAAGGTAGCGAAAAGTAGTGCCTTGTGTTATACTAATGTTATGGAAACATGGAGGATTGTAAGAAAATGAGAAAGTATGATGCAGTTATTTTTGATATGGATGGGATTATCTTTGATTCAGAAAGAGCAACTTTGGCGTGTTGGATTTCTCTCGAAAAGAAATACGGTATCTGTGATATGGAAAAAAATTTTCTTGCCTGTATTGGTACAACAAAAGATCGTACAAGGGAGATAATGCTTGAAGCATATGGAGATGAATTTCCGTATGATCTTTATGCCAAAGAAGCATCAAAAATGTTTCATGACAAATATGATGGTGGCCGACTTCCTATGAAGAAAGGAGTTACAAACATATTAGATTATTTAAAAAAGAATCATAAAAAAATAGCATTAGCTTCCTCTACGAGGCTGAAAACAGTGATAGAACAGCTGAGAGAGGCTCATATACTGACATATTTTGACGAAGTGATTGCCGGTGATATGGTTGCAAAAAGTAAGCCGGAGCCGGATATTTTTCTGTTGGCCTGTAAAAAAATCGGAGTGGATCCTGACAATGCATATGCAGTAGAGGATTCATATAATGGTATCAAAGCCGCATATGCCGGTGGATTGAAGGCGGTCATGGTACCGGACCTTTTACCGGCAGATGATGAAATGATAAAATTGGCAGAAATAGTGGTCAACGATTTGGATTGTGTTGTTGATTATTTATCAAAGTTTAAATAAGCGCTTCTTTTGACTCAGTGGTTTACGGATTTGGTGGTGTAACACTGACGGGTTGTGAGATTGTAAACCCAACAGAAGCCAGAGTATATCGTACCGGCATTTTCTTTGAGGGGGAAGAAGAAATAGATTATGTATTGATCACTCCGGATGCATAGATGAGATTTCAAAAGAATGAACGTGGAAGCATGAGACTGTGAACGGACAGCACCTTCCGGAACCTGCGATGAAAACAGATTCCGGAAGGTACTTTTTTTGGGAAAAGAATAGTCTGGTACTAGACAAACAATATACAGGGATGTACATTGGTGAAAAGTTTTAGGAAGATTTTGTATGTTAAGTGTAATTGTAATGGAGATAATTGCAAAATAAATATTGCAGGGTGATTTTAGTTTCATGCTAAAAGTCTGCCCATTTGTTGACACTCAGGTTGCCAACGTGTTCGCCTTACAAATGCTTAATATTGTGGCAGATTGATTCCAAAGTCGAGACATAAAGAAAAATGAAAGGGGCAAAAAAATGAGTGATGAAGAACAAATCAAAGAGATCTATAGGAAATATTGGGAATACATGATTGGTTAAGATTCGGATGGTTTAAAGGAACTAATGTCTTATGA